>JALHUE010000253.1 GCA_022866145.1 Anaerolineales bacterium
AGCGAATCGGCGAAGCCGAAGAGCAGGCCAGCCCCAAAGGCGCCGAACGGCATCCAGTTGCCGAAGATCATCGCCGCCAGGCCGATGAAGCCCCGCCCGGCCGTCATCACCTCGTCGAAACGCCCAACGGATCCGAGAGTGAAGTAGGCCCCGGCAAATCCGGCCATCATGCCGCTCAGCAGGACGGCCACGTAGCGCGTGCGGAAGACGTTGATTCCCAGCGTGTCGGCCGCCCGCGGGTGTTCACCAACGGACCGAGTACGCAGTCCCCAGCGGGTGTAGAACAGAGCGAAGTGAATCAGCGCCAGGAAGATGAACAGGGCGTAGACGAACAGGTTGTTGAAGAACAGGATCGGCCCGATGAACGGGATGTTCACCAACCCGGGGATGCCGAAGGCGGTGAACACTGGCGGATTGTTCAACACCTGGTACTCTTGCATGAACTTGGCCGAGATGAAGGACGTCATGCCGATCGAGAAGATGTTGATCACCGTCCCAGATACAATCTGATTGGTCTTGTACTTGATCGACAACACGGCGTGGATCAGCGCCAGCAGGGCGCCGGCAGCCACGGCCGCAATCAATCCCACCCACATATTGCCAGCGATCGAGCCAAAAAGGGCCGCCACCATTGCCCCCATCAACATCATGCCCTCGATGGCGATGTTGACGACACCTGCCCGTTCGGAAAGCACGCCCGACAGCGCGCCCAGCGTGATGGGGACAGCCGCCGAGAGCGTCGTGGCGATCAAGCCGGCCAGGTTGAGCGACTTATCGGCCGCCGACCAGACCAGGAAGCCAAAGACAAAGGCCCCGGCCACCAGTCCCAGCATCAGTGTCGTCCAGCGGCCGAAGCCGCGCACCAGCTGCACCAGCCCCACCACGCCGGCGATCCCGGCCAGCACGTACAGCGTCAGTTGGGTCGGCAGCACCAGGTTCGGCAGCGGGGTGACATCGAAGCCGCCGGCCGTCAGGCCGAAGGTCGTCACCGATTGCGGCGAGGTCTGCAGGCCGAAGAACAGCAGTCCCAGCCCGAAGCCCAGGAACACCACGCCCATCACCCGCTGACGGGTGGGGGAGACACGGACGAACTCACGATGAAATGCGACTGTGGCCATCGACTACGACCCCCATCCCCGCAGGGCGATTCCCTCATCGCCCTCCGCTGGGGCCTTCAGGCGGTAGATCGTGCGGATGATCGCCGGAGCAGCGATGAAGGCCAGGATCAGCGCCTGCAGGATCGAGATGATGTCGATCGGGATGCCGGAGACCACCATCATGCGAGTGGCCCCGTTGCGCAGCGCCCCGAAGAGCAGCGCCGAGAGCACCACCCCCAGGGGATGGCTCTTGCCCAGCAGCGCCAGGGCGATGCTGTCGAAGCCGTAGCCGGAGGAGAAGGCCATCGCCAGGTTGTAGTTCACCCCCAGGACCTCATTCGAGCCGGCCAGGCCGCCCAACCCACCCGAGAGCGTCATCGCCATCACCGTCCACAGGAAGATGCTCATCCCGGCGTATCGGGCGGCGTGAAGGTTGGCGCCCACGCTACGCAGGTCGAAACCCCAGCGGGTCTTGAACAGGAACCAGTAGACCAGGTAGGCCACGATCAGGGCCAAGAAGAAGCCAGCGTGAAAGCGGATCGGGCTGTCGAAGAAGCGCGGTAGCTTGGCGGTATCCTGGATGAACGGGCTCACGGGGTTGAACGAGTCCGGCCGTTTCATCGGGCCGGTGAGGAGCCAGTCGGAGAGCCGGAAAGCGATGTAGTTGAGCATGATGGTGTTGATAACTTCGTGCGCGCCGGTGCGGGCCTTGAGATAGCCGGGGATGAAGCCCCACAGCGCCCCGCCGGCAAATCCCGCCAGCAGCGTGAGCGGCAGATGGATCCACAGCGGCAAACCGGTGAGCGAGTAGCCGACGAAGGCAGACGTGATCGCACCGATGAACAGCTGGCCTTCCACGCCGATGTTGAACAGCCCGCCCCGGAAGCCCAGGGCGACCGCCAAACCGCCGTAGATGTAGGGGGTCGACGCCACCAGCGTTTCAAAGAAGGGGTTGAAGGCACGGCGGATCGCCATCGGGTCGCCGCTTTCCAGAGCAGCCTTGATCTTGGCCGGGTCGCCAATGGCGCCGGCGAACAGGGCGGCGTAGGTGCTGACGATCAACTCGAATGAGGCTTTCAGGCCGGCCCCGATCGAGTCGCGGAATGCCACCCAGACGTCTTCGGAGCTCAGCGCGATGATCACCGCTCCGATCAACAGCGCCGTGAATACCGACAACAACGGCACCAACACCAGGTCAGCGATCTTGCGCCAGCGCGACTTGGTGAGCTGGCTGGGGCCCTCCCCCATCAATTCTTGGACGAGGACCTTGGAGGCATCGGGCTTAGGAGACGGATTGGTCGCCAAGAGCTTCCTCGCTACAGCGTGACTTCGACCTTGGTCGGCCGGCTCGGCTGGCCCGCCTGCTCGAGGGGCACACCCGCCATCAGCAGGCCGACGTATGCCTTGCTGACTTCTTCGGCGTTCAAGATAGCGACGATTTTGCCGCGATACATCACGGCGATTCGATCGGAAAGCTGCATCACCTCGTCCAGTTCGGGCGACACAAGCAGCACGGCGCATCCCTGATCGCGCTTCTCGATGATGCGCCGGTGGATGTACTCGATTGATCCGACATCCAGTCCGCGGGTCGGCTGCGAGGCGACAAGCAGTTGGATGGGTCGCGAGAACTCCCGCGCCACAATCACCTTCTGTTGGTTGCCGCCCGAGAGGGAGCCGACTGGCGTGCCCGGGCCGGGAGTGCGGATGTCAAACTCCCCGATCAGCATGCGGGCGTTGTCATCGATCGCCGCGTACTGGATGTTCACACCCTTGCTGTAGGGCGGCAGATAGTAGGTCTGCAACACCAGATTCTCGGAGACTGGGAAGGGCAGGATCAATCCGTCGCGCTGACGGTCCTCGGGGATGTGGGCCACGCCAGCCTCGGTGACCGAGCGCGGCGTCGCCCGGCTCAGATCGGTGCCCAGCAGCATGATCGTGCCCGACTCGACCTTGCGCAGCGCGGTCAATGCCTGCACCAGCTCGGTCTGGCCATTGCCCTGCACGCCCGCCACACCCAACACCTCGCCGGCGCGGACATCGAAGGTCACCCCGTCCACCGCCACCTGACGACGGTCGTCAATCACCACCAGGTCGGTGACGTGCAGCACGGGCTCGCCCGCTTTGTGCGCTTCCTTATCCACCTCGAGCTGCACCGCTCGCCCGACCATCATCGCCGCCAGCTTGGCCTTGTCGGCCTCAGCCGGGGTCGTCGAACCCACTACCGCTCCACGCCGCAACACGGTGATCCGGTCGGCAACATCGAGCACCTCGCGCAGCTTGTGGGTGATGAAGATGATGGATTTTCCCTGCTGCGCCAGAGAACGCATGATCTTGAAGAGTTCGTCGGCTTCTTGCGGCGCCAGCACCGCAGTCGGCTCATCCAGGATCAGGATGTCGGCCTCGCGGTACAGCAGCTTGATAATCTCCACCCGCTGCTGCACGCCTACAGGAAGGTCACGCACGTATGCGTCCGGATCGACCGCCAGGCCGAACTGCTCGGAGATCTTGGCGACCCGCCTGGCGGTCGTCTTGCGGTCGAGGACGACCCCGGCCCGCAGCGTCTCTTCGCCAAGCATGACGTTTTCAGTGACGGTGAAGACCGGCACGAGCATGAAATGCTGGTGCACCATGCCCACGCCGGCGGCAATGGCGTCGGACGGGGAGTGGACCTCGATCGCCTGCCCGCGCACGCGGATCTCGCCTTCATCCGGTTTGTACAGGCCGTACAGGATATTCATCAGCGTCGTCTTGCCGGCGCCGTTCTCCCCGAGCAAGGCATGGATCTCCCCCTGCTCGAGGGTCAGGTCGATGTGGTCATTCGCCAACACGCCGGGAAAACGCTTGCTGATCTGCTTGAGTTCGAGGACAGGAGCCATGCTCCCCCCAGGCTGCGCCCGTTCACCTGCCTGGCGGAGCGCAGGCACGACTCCGGGCGGGGATTGCGCTTGCCGCCGTGCCCATCTGGCGCCCGATCACCGTGTGGAAGCGCGGCCGACCGGTGCAGGGCTGGTAATACAGGCTGGGGGCAGCGAGAGCTGCCCCCAGCCCCACAGTATTCAGGACCTTACGGGGAGGTCTTGATCTCGCCCGCAATGACCTTGGCCGCAACGTCCTGGAGCTCAGCCTGCAACTCGGCAGGAACCATCGAGGCCATGTCATGGAAGTCCGCCAGACCGACACCGCCGTTCTCCAGCGTGCCGACTGTCACGCCACCGGCGTACGACCCATCCAGCACCGTCTTGACCACATTCATCGTCGTCACGTCCATGTTCTTCAGGACGGAGGTCAGGATGATCGCGGCGTACTCGGGGGCGGTCAGGAACCAGTCAGAGTCCACGCCGATGATGTAGGCGTTGCCGCGTTCCTGGGCGGCGGCTGCCGTGCCCAGGCCGACGGGGCCAGCGACCGGCATGATGATGTCGGCGCCTTCGTCCATCAGCGTCTCGCCGAGGCGGCGACCGTCATCGGTGCTCTCGAAGTTGCCGGTGAACAGGCCCGTCTGCGCCGCAGGATCCCAGCCGAGAACCTCGACCGCGGTGCCCTTCTGAGCGTTGTAGTAGTCGACGCCCAGGGCGAAGCCGTCCATGAACACGGTCACGGGCGGGATCTGAATGCCGCCAAAGGTGCCGACCTTGCCGGTCTTGGTCATGCCGGCAGCGGCATAGCCAGCCAGGAAGGCGGCCTCATTGGTGTTGAACACCTGCCCGACCACGTTCGGGATCGTCGGGTCATAGGCGTAGTCGACGATCGTGAAACTCACATCCGGATTGGCCGTGGCCCCGGCGGCCGTGGCGTCACCCAGCAGGAAGCCGACGGTCACGATCAGATCGCAGCCCTCTTCGATGAAGGCGTTGATGTTCTTCTCGTAGTCGGTCTGCTGCTGCGACTCGAGGTACTTGCCCTCGACGCCGAGCTGGTCCATCGAGTCGGTCACGCCCTTCCAGGCGGTGGCGTTGAACGACTTATCATCGATGCCGCCGGTGTCGGTCACCTGGCAGACCAGGCCCGTCGGCTCCGGTGGGGCCTCGGTCGGCGGAGGCGGTGGGGCCTCGGTTGGAGCGGCCGGCGGAGCTTCGGGGGGCGCCGGGGCCTCGGTGGCCGCCGGTGCGCACGCCGACAGCACCAGGGCCGCCATGACGAGCAGCGACAGTAAGGCGTATGACTTCTTCATTCCTTCTATTCCTCCTCAGGGTATCTGGTTCGGGCCGGTCCGGCCCGCGATCCACGTTGTCTTTGAGGCTGCGTGCGGAGAAGTTGTCCTGCCGGTGAGCACCCCTTTCATCGAAGGCCTGACGACCGATCGGGTCTCAGAGTTTCTCTTGACGGACGTTTTGTAATGGTAGCACGAGAGGCACTCAGGCGCAACGCGCCCGGGGCCGCCCCCGCTCCCCGGCCTTCACTCCGGCCCTTCCCCCATGGGCAGGGGGCCGTAGTCCAGCACCTCGCGTGCCTGCGAACCCTCCTTGGCCGGTCCGATTATGGCGTTGGCTTCGAGCTGATCGATCAGGCGGGCGGAGCGGGTATAGCCTATACGCATCCGCCGCTGCAGCAGCGAGATTGACGCCCGGCGCATGCCGCGCACAATCGCCACCGCCTCCGGATACAGCGGATCCCCTGCCTCCGCCCCTTTGCCGCCTTCCATCTCCTCCCAGAGCGGCGCCTGCTTGAGCGGGACGCCGGATGGGAGCGCCATCCCCACCGGCAGGGCGGTACCCGCGCTCGGGCTTTCGCCGGTGCGGGCCGCCGCCCGCCAGAAGAGGATCAGGCGGTTGAGCTCGATCTCGGAGACGTAGGCGCCCTGCATGCGCACCGGGGCGGCGGCATCCGGCGCCTGGAAGAGCATGTCCCCCCGGCCCAGCAGCCGCTCCGCCCCCGGCTGGTCGAGGATCACCCGGCTGTCGACCGACGAGGCCACGGCGAAGGCGATGCGGGAGGGGAAGTTGGCCTTGATCAAGCCGGTGACCACGTCCACCGACGGGCGCTGGGTGGCGATCACCAAGTGAATCCCCGTGGCCCGCGCCAGTTGTGCCAGGCGGGTCACCACCCGCTCGGTCTCGTCCGGGGCCATCATCATCAGATCCGCCAGTTCATCGATGACCACGACCAGGAACGGCATGGCTTTCTGCCCGGCAGCCGCCGCCTTGGCGTTGAACTCCATGATGTTGCGGGCGCCGTCACGGGCGAACTTGCGGTAGCGCTCGTCCATCTCGCGCGCCACCCACTGCAGGGCCGGCACGACTCGCTCCAGATCCACCACTACCGGCGCCAGCAGGTGAGGTACACCGTTGTAGAAGGTCAGCTCGACCCGCTTGGGATCGACCATGACGAACTTGAGCTCGTCGGGGGTGGCCTGCATCAGCAGGCAGGCGATAATGGCGTTGACGCACACCGACTTGCCCGAGCCCGTTGTGCCGGCGATCAGCAGATGCGGCATCGATGCCAGGTCAGCCGCGATCGGCTGGCCGGAGACATCGCGGCCGAGGGCGATGCGCAGCTTCGAGGTCACCTTGCGCGCCTGCGGCGACTCCAGTAGGTCGCGTAGCGCCACCAGGGAGACCTCCGGGTTGGGGACTTCGATGCCCACGAAGCCCTTGCCCGGCACCGGCGCTTCCACCCGGATCGAGGTCGCGGCCAGCGCCAGCGCCAGGTCATCCGCCAGGGCCGAGATCTTGCTGATCTTGACCTTGGTCCGCCGGCCGCCCCGTCCGTCGAGGAAATCCGGCTCGACGCCGAATTGGGTGATCGTCGGGCCGCGGTTGGTTTCCACCACATGCGCCGGCGCGCCGAAGGCCATCAGCGTCTCTTCGATCATCTTGGCGCGTTGGCGGTCGAAGGCATCATCGGCTTTGCCTTCGACCCCGGGCTCCAGGATCTCGGCAATCTCCGGCAACGACCACGCCGGCTGGGAGGGTACAACCTCCGGCGCTATCTCGAGCGCCGGCTGCGGCCGGGGCGGCACGGCGGGTCGCGAGGGCGCGGCCCCAGGCCCCGGCGGGGTGCCCTCCATCGGACGCCGAGGTGCAGCCACGGTCGGCGCTGCGGCAACTGGGCGGGCGGGCACAGGCTGGGGGAGACGTGACACCCATGCCACCAGCGAGGTCCGGCTGATCAGGCCCGCCGCCCAAACGCCCACTGCCAGCAGCACAACCGCCCCCCCAGCGGCTCCCAGCCCGCTGAGCAACAGGTAGGCAATCGTTCCCCCGATCATGCCACCGCCCTGGCCTTGCCGTGCCATCTCGACCGTCTGGGCCCAGTCGTCCGCTCCTAACACCGCATGCAAGACGGCCAGCAGGGCCAGGTACAGCAGTCCGACGCCCACGATCTGTCCGATCGTCAGGCGCGGCAGCCGTTCGCCGAAGTGGCGCAGCACCAGCCAGAGCCCGATGGCGATCAGGCCGATCGGGACCACGATCAGCCCCCAGCCGACCAACGAGCGCAGAAGCAGAATCCAACTCCGCCCTAGGCCGGTCGGTCCCGAAAGCATCAGCCAGAGCGTCAATCCCCCAGTTAGGGCCAGGACGACGCCGAGCACGTCCAGCTTCCGCTCACGCGAGAGCGGCCAAACGCCTGACGGCAGCGCAATGGATAGTCTGGAGGCCACGCCGGACTTGCTGGACGCTCGGCGCTTGCCCGCATCCGACCGGCCGGAGGATCGGCCGCCTCGTGTCCGGATTCGAGAGTCCCTTTTGGTTTTCCTTCTGGCCAAGCCGCTTCTCCAGGCGGATTATAGCATGCGCCCCCTTTCGCCCGTCGTGGATCGACCGCGCCTCCCGCATGCTACAATTTGTCTATGGCCGCTCCGCAGGCCGTTCACCTGTTGCGCACGCTGCCTCTGCTGCGCAGCTTGAGCGAGCAAGAGCTGCAGTCGGTTGCTGGCAGCCTGCGGGTCCGGCACCTTTCCCCCGGTGAGCTCCTTTTCGACGTGGGGGCGCCCGCCGAGGCGCTGTGCTTGGTCGCCAGCGGAAGCCTCGAGATCCTGGGGCCATCCTCAACCGAACAGACGGGAACCCCAGCATCGCCCGGGAGCCTGCAAACTGGCGATCTGCTCGGGGCGCATCAGGTTCTCGACCGCTTGCCATTCCCCTACGCCTGCCGCGCCAGCGCCCCGGCCGAGGTGTATCTGTGGCGTCACAACCTGCTGCGCGCCTTCCTGGAGGCGCACCCCGGGCTGGAGGCCGAGCTGCTCTTTGCCGGGAGGGTCGAGGATCGAGCGCGCCGGTTGTCGATCGGCTGGCTGCGGGCGGACGAGCGGGCCTTGGCTACCGAGCGTCGCCATCCCTATGCCTTCTGGCGCTCCCTGGTTCTGCCCATGACGCTCTTACTGTCGCTGGTTTTCGTCCTGGCGGTCGCCCTCGGGCTTGAGGCGGCCTGGGCTGGCTGGGGAACCGCAGCCCTGGCGCTGCTGGTGATCGGCTCGATCGTGTGGAAGTGGTTCGACTGGCGCAATGACTCGTATGTTCTGACCAACCAACGGATTGTTTGGATGGAGAAGGTGGTGGCCCTGTATGACAGCCGGGTGGAAGCCCCGCTGCACACGATCCTCTCGCTCAATACCCATTCAACCGTGGCGGGCCGCTGGTTTGGGTTCGGCGACCTGGTCATCCGCACCTACACCGGGCAGGTAACGCTGCCGTCCGTCGCCCATCCGGAACTGTTGGCACTGATGCTCGAGGATGGCTGGCGCCGGCAGCGAGAGCAACAGCTACAACTCGAGCGCCAGGCAATGGCCCGCAGCCTGCAGACGCGGGCCGAGGCCCAATCGAGCCCGGCTCCGGCGCCCGGGTTGATCTCGGGAGCGGCAACGCAGCGGGCGGCACACGCCGTCGGCCTCGATCGCTGGTCACTGGAGATGCGCTTCGTTGATGGTGACGTGATCACCTACCGCAAGCACTGGGCCGGCCTGCTGCGGGACCTGTTGTGGCCCGGGACGCTGTTGGTGCTCAGCCTGGGGCTGGTCGGGCTAAGCCTGGCCGGCGCCTGGGCCTTTCTGCCGGCAGGCCTCACCTTCCTCGGCCTGGGCGGACTGGTGATCGCCGCGCTGGGGTGGGGATTGTATGAGTTCGCCGATTGGACAAACGAGGTCTACCAGATCAGCTCGACCCACATCCTGTCGATCCACAAGAAGCCGCTCGGCGACGAAGAGCGCCAGGTGGCGGCCCTCGACAACATCCTGGGCACGGAGGTCGATCGCAAGGGCCTGCTCGGCCAGTTGCTGAATTTCGGCAACGTCGTCGCCAATGTCGGTTCGACCCAGCTGACGTTCGAAGGCGTGTTCCATCCAGTGGGTGCCCAGCAGGACATCGTGCGCGCCCAGGAAGCGCTGATACAACGCAAACGCGGCCTGGAGCTTGGACAACGCCGGGACGAAATGGTAGAATTGATGCACCTGTACGACCAACGCAAGTCCTCCCGTCCCTATGCGGCGGAAGCCGAAGAGCCTCGACAAGATGCCGATTCGTGAGATCATCACTTCGCCAGCCCCTGTGCTGCGCACCCGCGCCCACACGGTCCGTGAGGTCACGCCGGAGATCCGGCAGCTGCTGGAGGACATGGTCGAGACCATGCGGGCTGCGCCGGGGGTCGGGCTGGCCGCACCGCAGGTCGGCGTCAGTCAACGGCTGATCGTCGTTGAATACGCCGACGAGGACGAAACCCAGGGCGAGATCCCGCAAGTGCCGAAGCTGCACCTCATGGTCAATCCCGAAATCGTCCGCCGCTCCTCCGAGAGCGTCGCCGGCGTCGAGGGCTGCCTGTCGATCCCCGGCTACCTCGGGACCGTCTATCGGGCGGAGGCCGTGACCGTCAAGGGGCTGAACCGCCAGGGTCAACCGATGCGGGTCAAGGCAACGGGCTGGCTGGCACGCATCTTCCAGCACGAGATCGATCATCTGGACGGCATCCTGTACATCGACCGCGCAAGCGAGGTTTGGCGGCCGGAGCCGCAGGAGGCGGCTGCCGCCGCCGTTCCGGTGTAGGCCGGCTCGCCTTCCGGGCCACGCCGGATCACCCGGCTAGAATCCTCCGCGCATGCAACTCCGCCACCTCTCGCTCACCAACTTCCGCAACTTCGCCCGCCTAGAAACCAGCCTCTCTCCCGGCGCTACCCTGATCGTCGGAGCCAATGCCCAGGGCAAGACCAGCTTGCTCGAGGCGATCGGCTATCTGGCCACGGCCAGCTCTGTCCACGCCAGCAGCGACCGCCAGCTGATCAACTTCCTCAGCCTGCAGGAGTCAGCCCCGTTCTTTCGCTTGTCGGCCGAGGTCCAGCGCGGAGATCGCCTGCAGCGGATCGAGATCCGCCTGATCGCCAGCCGCAGCGCCGACGGTGAGGAAGGCCGTCTGCAGAAGGAGATCTTGATCAACGGAATCCGGCGGCGCCCGGCGGACTTGACCACGGGTTTGAATGCCGTCCTCTTCCAGCCGCATGACCTGGTGATCGTGGAAGGAGCCCCTTCCGAGCGTCGCCGCTATCTGGACAACGCCATCTCGCAGGCGGATTCGGAGTATGCCGTCAGTCATCATGAATATGCCCGGGTGGTCACACAGCGTAACGCCTTGCTGCGCCAACTCCAGGAAAGCCGCCGCGGCCTCGACCAGCTCGACTTCTGGGATGAGCAGCTGGCGGACCTGGGTTCCATCTTGATGCGCGGTCGCAGCCTGGCCCTGGCGGAAATCGAACGCTTGGCGGCGCCGCTGTTTTCTGAACTCACCCGCAGCCAGGAAGCGCTCGGCCTCCAGTATCTGCCGAGCACCTCCAGCCTGGCGCCGGCCGCCGGCCAACTTGACCTGCCCTTGAAGTCGCTGCCGTCCTCGCCTTCCGCCGTCTCGCGCCCCACGCTTCGAGCCTCGCTGCTGGAGGCCGTCCAGCGCCAGCGCTCAGAAGAGGTTGCCCGAGGCATGACCCTGTTCGGCCCACACCGTGACGAGCTCCGCATCACCTCCAACGGACTGGACCTGCGCATGTACGGCTCGCGCGGCCAGAACCGAAC
>JALHUE010000254.1 GCA_022866145.1 Anaerolineales bacterium
GTTCGAGCGCGCCTACTCCGCGCCCTCCGCCTCCCGCGGCGCCACGGGTTTGGAGCTGGCCATGATCAAGACCATGGTCGACAAGATCGGCGGACAGGTGTGGTTCAGCGGGCAGAACCTGGGCGGCAACGTGCTCTCCATTTCCCTGCCTCCGACGGACAGCTAGCATCTCGAGGCCTAGCAAGCGGCCACAGGAGGCAGCCCCATCAAAGGCAGGGCCAGGGAGGGGAGAGGTCGGGGGTGGATTGTGCGGCGCGGTTGCGGGGCGGCGGTGGGCTGGCTGGCGCTTGGCCTGTCGGTTGTGTGCGTGATCGAGACCTGTGCCGCCCTGGCCCGGCCGCTCGCCTCCGTCGATCCGGATGGACCGACCGGCCCCCGCCTGCAGGCGGACTACTCGCCCTGGCTGCCGACCACTTTCGGCCCCGTCCTGAACACCCTGCTGGTTGAGGCTGCCAAGGACTTGAACCTGGCGGGATCCGCCCCCCGCGAGTGGGCGGGCGTCTGCCTCTTGCCGGAAGGCCGCTGCACCCCCGAGGCCGGAGCCAGCCTGGTGGAAGCGACCCCGATCGCGCCCAGGGCCGACCCAGCCGGCGTCAGGGCGTGCGGGGGCGTGCAGGACGCCAAGTGCAAGCCATCGGCGTCTCAAGCCCGGCCTTGAGGCCGGTGCGCGCCTGGCCTGCAGCCGAGCGCCTGTAAGGCAACCGCAAAGCGGCGCCATGCGCCGGATGGACCCCACACACCCCTCCTGTGGCAGCTTCACCCCGAGAACGGCCAGATCTGGGATGTAGGACGCGCGGCCTAATCCCTCAGTGGGATGGCCCGTCGACACGGCGTATGCCATGATGATGCCATGAGTGGCCATGGCCGTCCCCGTGGCGGGGAGGGCTTGGCATTGGGGACACTCCGGTGCGCAGCTTGCAGCTTGTAGAGCGCAGGCTTGGGAGCTGAGGTGTACGAGAAGTGACGACAGAGACAACTGTTCGGCCCGGCTCTCTGGCGGGAGCCACGAATGAGAGTGCAGGCAGCCGTCGAGGATGGACGGCCTGGCTGGGCGTTGGGGGCTCTGTGTTCCTGATGGTCTACGCTTGTGGGCAGTTCGCCCTGATCGGCGGTGCTCCCGACACATCCGGTTTCGACGCCAGCTCGAGCATGGCCGCCGACTACTCGGCATGGCGGCCGGCCGCATTCGCCGCAGTGAACCCGGGGATCATCTTGGCCGCGCTGCGCGATTTCGGCCTGAACGGTCTGCCAGTTCTGTCTAACGGGGGCAACGGCTGTCTCTTGGGCGCCTCCTGCACGCCTCCCAGCCTCACACCGACGCCGTCGTCCACGGCCATGCCGACACCCACGCTGACTGCTCCGACTGCGACCCATGCCGCGACCAAGGTCGATCCGCCCTCGGCCACGCCGAATGATGAGCTGCCTTCCGCCAGAGGGAGCACGGCGACTCCGGCGTACACCGCGACACCCGCCAACACGCCGGTGCCTCCGATACCCACCGACACCGATGTGCCTCCGGCGTCACCGACAGCAGTGCCCCCGACGGCTGTGCCCACGGCCTGCCCATTCGGGGGATGTGAGCCGGATATCGGCACGCCGGATGGCACGTACGCAACGCTGTCCCCTGGGATGGAGATGATCTACAGCCTGGCGAATCCGATCGTGGTTGATGGCTCTCCCGACGTCGATCTCGTGTACTACGAGAGGGAACTTGCGCCGGGAGCGGGAGTCGTCTGGTTCGACTTGGTGGTGATCAGGATCGGCCAGACAGTCACGGGGAATTGGTTTGTCGTCTTCGACTGGGGTGACGGTCAGCCTGACACGAACACCAATGTAGGCAACTTCGGCGTGGACGGGACGGAGGAACCAAACGCCGTGATCGCAACGGGGGACTTGTATGGGGCCCCCCCGTATCAGACCGGGGTGACGATTGACGTGGATGGCTCGGGGGCGCCGCCGGGAACGTATGAGCTTCTCAGCGTGTCCGCGCCCACCCCGGCAGCGGGGGAAACCCGTCTGCCGGATGAGAACACGGAAGTCGACGCTGTCGAAATCCTGCCGACGAGTGCACCCTAGGGGCGGCAGCATGCGGCAGCTGAACCGGATCCGCCCAACGCCTCCAGGCAACCCCCGCCGGCGAATGGTGAGACAATCGGCGCAAGGGTCGACGATCCTCGCCGAGAAGGCGGGGTACAGGGAGAGGAGCGAGCGGTGGCCACGCAGGTGATCGCCGGGCCGATGCCCGTGGCGGAAGATCGCGACCGCAGCCGCAAGCGCCGGCGCGGCCTGATCGCCTGGCTGGCGGTCGTCCTGGCGATCTTCCTGTGCCTGTTCGCCTGCGGCCAGCTCTCGTTGCTGGGCGCCGCGCCGGACACCAGCGGCATGGCCTCAGGTTCGGCCCTGGGCGCAGACTACAACGCCTGGCAGGTTGTGTCCTTCGGTCCACTGCTGCCGCAGCTCGCCCTCGAGGCCATCCGCGACCTGGGCCTGGGTGACGATTTCCAGGTGGCAACCAGCACCACCTGCCTGCTCGGCGCCTCCTGCCCGACCAGCACGCCGCTGGCCGCAAGCGCCACACCCCTGGGTGGCCCCAGCGCCACCCCGGCGGGCTCTCCATCTCCGATCCCCAGCCGGACGCCGGCGGCGACTTCCACATCGGCTGCCCCCACGAACACGCGGCAGCCCCAAGACACCCCAACCCAGACGCCCACGCCCACGCCGTTGGTCTACCCGGTCAAGCTGGCCAATCCGGTCAACATCCCGCCGGGGTCGACCTCGGTGCTATTCACGATCATGGTCATCAACTATGGCAACCCGACCGGCGCCGTCCTGACTGACGTCATCGACCGGCTTCCAGGAGAGATGTCGTTCGCCGGTGGATGCAGTCCGGCTGCGTGCACTCCTTGTGGGAACGGGGTCTGCTGGACGGGCAGCTGGACGATTGCCCAGGGCAGCTTCCGCACGTTCCGCTTCACGGCCAA
>JALHUE010000255.1 GCA_022866145.1 Anaerolineales bacterium
CACCATCCTGGCCTTGGTCGGGGGCGCCTCCCTCGTCCCTGAGCTCCCAGCGAAGAAATAGCTCCACGCCTCCGACCGCGTCCGGACAGCCGGATGATGGCCGCCGGTCATGGACGCGCCCGTCGCCAGATCCCTCCGGGGGCTGGCGGCATGCGTATTACCTCGCCCGCCACACACGCGGCGAGGTCCTCCCAGCGCTTCGGCGTGGTGCGAAGCACGGAAAGCGAATTGGCGAAGATCTGATCCATGTTGCCTCCTGGCTGGTCTGAGCCGCGAGCTGGCTGGGGAGACGTCCGTCAGGCGTGGGGTTGTGCGCACCCTGCGCCCGAGGGTTGGGAGCGGCGGCAGTCAGGACCGACCCGGGCGCAGGCGTCGGCTAGGCGGTCTAAGCATGCGCAGGGCACCCTGGCTGAGGCGAGACCACCAGGCCCTCTCCCTGCCGGATCCAGCCCGGCCACTCCACCACGGCAACCAGACCGCGACGGTGAAGCGCGGCCCAGGGGAACTGACGCTGCAGCTCCGGCCGGGCGAATTGCGAGGCAAGCACCCTCCCTGGTCCCGCGCAGGGCCTATTCTCGGCTTGCACGACCAGAACCGCGCCCTGCGAGAAGCAGAGACGAGTGGCGGGCGGCAGCTCCGTCAGTTCAGGGATCCCGCTCAGCAGCAGGTTGGCGCCGAGCCATTCCGGCTGAACCTCGGCAACGCCCAACCGATCAGCGACGATCCGAAGCTCTTCCTGGCTGACAATGCTGACCTGTCGCTCGTTGCGGATGAGCGCGCCGCGCGGGTAGTTCGGGGTTCTGCCGTCCGCCCCTCGGGTGAACCCCGCATGCTTGTCGCCGGCGAATCCCTCCAGGCCGACCTGCACCTGCTCGACCCGCTTGGAGACCAAGCTGTCCGCCTGCTCGGCGACCAAGACCGCGAGGACAACTCCTTGCAAGGCGCCGCTCTCCATCATCATGCCTGGGTCCTGCCTGTGTACCCGGCCTTCGTGCATCCCGGACCTTCAGCTTTGCCCCTGGCTAGCTCGCCCTCCGGGTAGACTGAGCCCGGAACAATCGCGCTCCCCCCGCCGATGCGGTCCGAGGCCTTCTGTGCCGGGTGTGGCCTCCACCCGCCCCCGCCCAAGGAGCGGCCGAGCCGCGAATCCAGCGCCACTCGCGCGCTCAGAAGGACTTGAGCCCACGCTAGGTCCGGAAGACCAGGCTGCAGCACGTGACCGCGCCTTCGGCCTTCATGATCTCCGAGACGTCTACCGTCCTGACCTTAATCGCCCGCTGTTCCATCCGCTCGCGTGTCTGGTGGTGAGAGGCGGGGTAGATGATGGCATCGGCAAGCAGCAGCGCGTTGGCAGCGTAGGGCTCAGCCGGCGCCACTTCGATCAGTTCCATTCCTTTGAAGATCCGCCTGTCCAGCCAGTCGGGGTTGACCAGCAGACTCCGTTCGCCCACCTGAGTGACGGCGGATTTCAGGTGCAGACAGCCTGTGACTTCCACGGGAAAGACCTGATAACCAAAGGGCCGGACGAAAGATTCTACCTGCCGGATCCCGTCGGGGTTGCTTCGGCTGCTCACACCGACATAGAGCTGCCGGTCAATCCGCAAGACATCTCCCCCGTCCAGCATTGCGGGCGGCTGCATGTGGAGGAGTTCCCGATACTCGCCGAGGGCCTCCGCAACCGAGGCGGCCTCCGCTCTGCGTGAAGGGGCGCCGGATCTCAGGATCAGCGCGACTTCATCGAGCACGACTGCAATATCCTCAACAAAGACCGAGTCGGGCAGGTCCGGCTGCACCTCAAGCCGCTGCACGTCACACCCCAACGCTGACAGG
>JALHUE010000256.1 GCA_022866145.1 Anaerolineales bacterium
AAAGCCGCCCACCTCTTCGGCGGGTGCCGGTGCGGCCGGCACTTCGGTTGCCGCAGGTTCGGCCGGCTGCTCGGGGGCTACAGGCGTTTCGCCGCCCCCGCCGCATGCCGCCAGCATCAGGGCCGTGACAATCAGCAGGCTGGCTAGGGTCCAGATACGCTTGTGCATTTCAACTCCTCCTTGTGATCCAAAGCATGGCTTGGGTAACTGCGGAATGACGAACGCTCGTCTCGATTCCGTCCACCTCCTTCCCCTCCGTGTCCGCTTGAAGCCTACGGCACGAGGCGCGTGCCGGTCTTGCCCTGCAGGGCCCGCTCGATGTTGGCCGGGTCGGTGATCAGGGCTTCCCCACCTCCACTCTGCAGATAGCGGATGATGGCCTCTATTTTCGGCCCCATGCTCCCTTTCGCAAAGTGGCCTTCGGCCAGGTATTGCCTGGCCTCCGCCAGAGTCAGCCGATCGAGCCAGGCCTGGTTCGGCTGGTTGTAGTTCAGGGCGACCTTCTCCACGGCGGTGGTGATCAGCAGAAGGTCAGCCTGGACGGCGGTGGCCAGCAGCGCCCCGCCGAAATCCTTGTCGATCACGGCCTCGATCCCCTGCAGGTCGCCGTGCTCATCCTCGATCACGGGGATGCCGCCGCCGCCGACGCAGATGACCACAAACCCGGCCTTGACCAGCTTCTGGATCGCCGGCGCCTCAATTACGCGCTTGGGGTCCGGCGAAGGCACGACCCGGCGCCAGCCGCGGCCGGCGTCTTCGACCACTGCCCATCCATCCGTCTGCCGGTGCTGCTCGGCCTGCGCCTGATCCATGAACGAGCCGATGGGCTTGCTGGGTTTCTGGAAGGCCGGGTCGTTCCGATCGACCAGCATCTGGGTGACAATGGTCACCGCCTCTTTCTGCAGCCCCCTTTTGCGGAACTCGTTGTGCAACGCCCGCTGGAACATATAGCCAATGGCGCCCTGCGTGTCAGCGCCGCAGTAGTCCAGTGGGACCATATGCAGCTCGTGCAGCGACAGCTCGGCTCGGCGCAGGATGAAGCCGACCTGCGGCCCGTTGCCGTGCGTCACCAGCACGTCCCAGCCGGCTTCGATCATCCCGGCGATGTGCGACATTGATTCCACGGCGGCCGCGTACTGGTCGGGGATGGTCTGATGCTGCTTGTCCTTGATCAGTGAGTTGCCTCCCACGGCAACCACCGCCAGCTTGCGCTTGCTCATCGGCTGTCCTCCAGGCATCTCGTCGTAGGCTGGCCGCGGCCGCCACTCAGGTCATGGTCAGGGCCAGGACCGCTTTCTGAGCGTGCATGCGGTTTTCGGCCTCGTCGTAGACCACGCTCTGCTCGCTGTCGATCACACCATCCGTGACTTCCACCCTGCGGTCGGCCGGAAGCGGGTGCATGTAGATCGCATCCGGTTTGGCGAGCTTCATGCGTCGCTCGTCCGTGATCCACGACTCGTACTTCTTGATGATGCGCGAGCCTTCGTCCACGTCGGTCGTGGTCAGCATCGCGCCCCACGATTTGGCGTAGACGATGTCGGCGTCCTTGAACGCCTTGTCCATATCGTCGGTGACCTCGAAGCCGGAGCCGTAGCGCCGGGCCTGCTCGCGCGCCTGGTCCATGATGTCGGGCATCAGCTTGAACTCGGGCGGATGTGCCAGCACCATGTCCAGTCCAAAGCGCGGCATTTGTAGCACCAGCGACTGGGGGACCGACATCGGCTTCTGGTAGGAGGCGGCGTATGCCCAGGAAACCACCATCTTCTTGCGGCGCAGGTCCCGCCCCTTCTTCTCCAGGATCGTCATCAGATCGGCCAGGATCTGGAACGGATGATAGACCTCACATTGCATGTTCAGCACGGGTACGCGCGAGTGCCGCGCAACCTCATTCAGGTACTGGTTGCCTACCCCCCAATCGACATGGCGGATGGCGATCCCATCGAAGTAGCGGCCGAAGATCTGGCCGATCTCCTTGGGGGTATCCCCGTGGGCAATCTGGGTGGTCTTCGACTCGATGAATGCCGCGTGGCCGCCAAGCTGGGCCATTCCGGCCTCGAACGAACCCCGAGTGCGGGTGCTCGAGAAGAAGAACAGCATGGCCAGCACCTTGTCGCGTAGGTAGGCGTGCGGCTCGCCCAGGGCCCGTTTGCGCTTGAGGTCAAACGCGACCTCGAGCACGGTTTCAACTTCCTCGCGGCTGAAATCAAGATCGCCGATCAGGTCTCGTCCGCGCAGATCCGTCTGCATTTCAGTTCTCCTTGTCTGAAGCGGTGAAGGCGCCGGCAGGCATCTCGCCGGACTGCGCCCCTCGCCTATTCCATCGCGCCCAAGACCAGCGCCAGCAGCGCCATGCGCACGACCACCCCGTTGAACGCCTCCTCCCAGTAGCGGGCGTGGCGGGTGTAGTCGACTTCCTCCAGCAGCTCGTCCATCCTTGGCAGAGAGTGCAGGATCAGCGAGTCCGGTTTGGCTTTCCGCAACAGAGCCTTGGTGACCTGGTAGTTGGCAGGCGTCAGGCCAACGTCGCCTTTGCGCTCGTCGCGCGACTTGGTGTAGTCCGGCTGAACCACCGGCTCCATGTAGATCACGTCGGCCTCAGCGATCGCCTTCGAAACGTGATCCACCTCGCGGTAGTTCAGATTGAGCTCATCCAGCTCGTGCTTGAACTCGGGCGTGAGCGACATCTCGGGCGGGGCGATGTAGGTCGCCTGGATGTCGAACTGGCTCATGGCATAGCTGATCGAGTGCATGGTGCGCATCCGCATGTCGCCGATGAGCAGGAAATTCAACCCGTCCAGCCGCCCCTTCTCCTTGTGAACGGTGTACATGTCGGTTAGCACCTGGGTGGGATGCTCCCCCCAGCCGTCGCCGGCATTGATCACCGGTACGCTCGACCAGCGGGCGGCCTCGTGCGGCGCCCCCTGCTGGAAGTGGCGCATCACAATCACATCCCCGTAGAACTCAAGCATGTGCACGGTGTCCTTGATCGACTCCTGGTAGAAGTCGCCGGCGCGGGTCATCTTGGCGTCGGCGAATCCCGTCACCTTGCCGCCCAGGCGCAGCATGGCCGCCTCGTGCGCAAGGCGGGTGCGGGTGCTGGGCTGGTAGAAGGCGGTGACCAGCGTCTTTTCCTTGAGCAGATCGGTGTTCTTGCGGTCGCGAGCGAAGGGCGCCAGCCGATCGGCGACCTCGAACACCCGGTAGTACTCGGATCGTTCAAAGCCCTTGAGTGAGAGGATGTCCCTCCCCATGAAGCTGCGCATGTTTCTCAACTCCTTGTTGTGGCGGAAGCCAACCAACTGGCTTCGGAACTCCGGACGATCAGTCCGCCTCGGCCTGGACCCCCACCTCCGACCCTAACCCTGCCGG
>JALHUE010000257.1 GCA_022866145.1 Anaerolineales bacterium
CGTGTCCTCGGATTGCACGATGAGCATGCCCTGCTCGCCCGGCAGCCGGGCAGCATCCGTGACCTCGGCCACGCGGCCGCGCACGAACTGCATTCCTTCGGCCAACAGCCGGTCGTAGAACTCCTCGTAGTTCTTGTGCGGAGTGCGCATGTCGATATAGAACGAGTAAACCTGGGCCCCCGTCTTCTCCACGACCAGATGGCCGAACTTGAGCGCCGCCATGCAGCACACCGCCGAGCAGTAGGGGTTGTGGCGCTTGTCGCGGCTGCCAACGCAGTGGACGATGGCCACCGACTTCGGCACCGTCACCCCATCGCGCAGCACGATCTTGCCTTCGGTGGGGCCGGCGGCGTTGCACATGCGCTCGAATTCCAGGTTGCTGAACACATTGGCCAACCGGCCGAACCCATATTGCGGAAGGCGAGCGGCATCGAACAAGTCGAAGCCGGTGGCCAGGATGATGTTGCCGACATCGAGATCCAGATAGGTGTCCTGCTGCTCGAAGTCGATGGCGTTGGTCGGGCAGAACTTCTCGCAGGCCTTGCAGGTCCCCTTCAAGTAGTAGGTGCAGCTCTCGCGGTCGATCACCGGGTACTTCGGCACCGCTTGCGGGAACGGGCGGTAGATGGCCTTGCGGTAACCCAGACCGGCCTCGAAGACGTCATCGATTACCTTCTTCGGGCATTTCTCGATGCACACGCCGCAGCCGGTGCAATCCACTTCCTTGACCGAGCGGGCGCGCTTGCGAATGCGGACGTGGAAGTTGCCGACGTAGCCGGTGACCTCTTCGACCTCGGAGTAGCTCAGCAAGGTGATGTTCTCATGCTGTCCGACGTCTGACATCTTCGGCGTCAGGATGCAGGCCGAGCAGTCCAGGGTGGGGAAGGTCTTGTCGAACTGGGCCATGTGGCCGCCGATCGACGGCTCGCGCTCGACCAGGTAGACGTGATGGCCGGCGTCGGCCAGCTCCAGCGCCGACTGGATGCCGGTGATGCCACCGCCCACGACCAGGGTGTTGGGGTTGACCGGGGCCTCGCTGGCGAACAGCTCTTCCTGCTCGATCACCCGGTGAACGGCGCCGGAGATCAGCGCCTTGGCCTTCTCAGTCGCCTTGTCCTTGTCCGTGCTGACCCACGAGATCTGCTCGCGCAGGCTCGCCATCTGCATCAAGTACGGGTTGAGCCCGGCGTTGGCGCAGGCCTTGCGGAAGGTCTTCTCGTGCAGGTGGGGTGAGCAGGCGCCGACCACCACCCGCGTCAGGCCTTCGTTCTTGATGTCCTCTTCGATCAGCTCCTGGCCAAGCGAAGAGCACATGAACTTGTAGTCTCGGGCGACGACCACATTCTCGAGTTCCTCACCGGCCCACTTGGCCACCTCGGCCACGTCGACCATGCCGGCGATGTTGCTGCCGCAGTGGCAGATGTAGACACCGACCTTTTCGGCCATGCTATCCCTCCCCTCGGCGACCCGGCATGGGCAGCGCCTTGTCATCCCGCTTGCGCCGCGGCCCGGCGGCCTCGGTAGGCTCGATCTCCGCCCCCACCTTGGCCAGGGCCTCGGCGGCGGACACGAGCTCCTGTCCGATGCCCAGGTCGCGGGGCGGGAGCCCCAAGGCCAGGCCGATCAGCTGCGTGAAGTACAGGACGGGAATGTGGTACGAAGTCCCGAAGTGGCGATTCATAGCCCCCTGGAACCCGTCCAGATTGAGCTGGCACATCGGACAGATGGTGACGACCAGGTCGGCCTGGTAGTCGTCGGCGCCCTTGATCAGCTGTCGGATCAACTCGAAGCCGGTGGCTTCGCTGATCTGGGTCATATGGCCGCCGCAGCAGTGAGCCTTCATCGGGTAGTCGACGACCTCGGCGCCGAGGGCGCCCAGGATCTTGTCCAGCGTCATCGGGTATTCGGGGTCGTCGTCGCCATTGTGGAAGCCCGGGCGGACGATCATGCAGCCGTAGTACGGCGCCACCCGCAGGCCCTTGAGCGGGCGGGTGGTCTTGGCCTGCAAGGCCTCCAGGCCGATGTCGTTGTAGACGATGTCCAGCAAATGGCGAACATGCAGTGTCCCGCCCTTGTAGCTCAGCCCGGCTTCCGCCAAGGCTTGATCGACGCGCCCTGCCAGGGCTGGCTCGGTCGACATGTACTTGTCGCACTTGCGCAGGTTGAGGTAGCAGGCGCTGCAGGGTGCCACCAGGGTGTCCAGGCCTTCATTCTTGGTCGCCTGGGCCAGGTTGCGGGCGATCAGGCTGTAGGCGGCCGTCTGGTTGAGAGCGTGGTATTCGGTGGCGCCGCAGCAGTTCCAGTCTTCGACCTCGACGAACTCCAGGCCCAGCGGCCCGGCGATGGCCATCGTCGACTCGTGGTAGGAAGCGGCGTTCTTTTCGAGCGAGCAACCGGGGTAGTAGCTGTATTTCATGCCTGCGCCTCCAGCTGCTTGGCCTTGGCCAGGATTCGCTTCAAGCCGTCCAGGCCCTTGATGCGGGTCGGGGTGAAGGCCATGCGTCCTTTGGTGAGCATGCCGACGCCCATGTCGACGATCTTGAAGGCGCCGAAGGGGTTGTGGCGGATCATGTGCATCCCCATCAGGCCGAGCTCAAAGGACCGCCCGTAGTCCTCCACCCAGCGAATGAACGCCCGCGAGAAATCGGGGGCCTTGGAGTCGTCGAACAGCCCCTGGCGTACAGCCATGCGCTTCAGGCTGTACATGAGCTCGGTGATCGGAATCTCCTTGGGGCAGCGGGTCATGCAGTAGTAGCACGACACGCAGAACCACGGCGTATTGGAGCGCAGCACATCCTCCCGCAGCCCGGCGTTGATCATGGCGAACAGCTGCCGCGGCGAGTGATCCATGTCGGGTCCTGAAGGGCACGAGCCTCCGCAGGTCCCGCACTGGATGCAGGTCAGCAGCGCCTCCCCTCCCGGGGTGGCGGCGATGACCTCGCTCTGGAAGCCGTCTCTCCCGCTCGGCTCATGCATTCGGCACCTCCCATCGCAAATGGAAAAGCCCCACGCCCGGCGCAAACGCGCCCGCGTGAGGCTGACCGGCCATAGCCGTATCTCCAAGCATCGATTGCCCTCCCCCAGGGGCGGGGCGGCGGTCCCCCGACCGTGCTTGCCCTCCGCTGGGTTGGCCACGGGATCTTCGCCGGCGCCTTATGTGACAGAATTCACATACGCCAACGACGGGATAACCGTCCCCGTAACCAGCCTCCACTATCTGGGAATCTCCCTGTCTTGCGAAGTGATAGAGGGCCTCGCGGCCGTAGCAAGATGTCCCTCACCGGGCAGGCAAAGGGATGGGCTGGCACGGGGTGAAGCGCGAGGCCATCCGGGTGATTGTTCGAGTCCGGTAGGCGGGGCAAGGCGATCGGGCAGGGTGCCGCGTGGAAGGCTGGGTGATACTTGGCCACAGGGGTTGTGAAAGGTGTCGCTTGTGCATCTGCGGATCTGAAGCCACACTGAGACTATCGATCCGGAAATCCCGGTACTGACCCGACTTGAGGAGATGGATCCCATGCCACCCAGGAAGCCCGCCAAAGGCCGTACTCAGGCCACCAAGAAGTCGAAGCCCAAGAAGGTCCCGGCGAAGACGGTTGCCAAGAAGGCTGCTAGGCCCAAAGCGACCCCGAAGAAGCTGCCCTACAAGCCGATCAGGCTCAAACTGCTCCGGCCCGTGCCTTCGGACATCGAGATCGCCCAAGCCGTCACCCCCAAGCCGGTAACACTCATCGCTAAGGAGGTCGGACTGAAGCCGTCGGAACTCGAGCTGCATGGCGAGTACAAGGCCAAAGTGCGGTTGGGGGTGCTCGACCGCCTCAAGCAGCGCCCCAACGGCAAGTACATCGACGTCACGGCCATCACGCCCACGCCGCTGGGCGAAGGCAAGAGCACGACCATGATGGGCCTGAGCCAGGCCCTCGGGGCGCATCTCGGAAAGCGCGTGTTCACCTGCATTCGCCAGCCGAGCCAAGGCCCGACGTTTGGCATCAAGGGCGGGGCCGCCGGCGGCGGCTACTCCCAGGTCATCCCGATGGAGGACTTCAATCTGCACCTGACCGGGGACATCCATGCCATCACCGCCTCCAACAACTTGCTGGCGGCCGCTATCGATGCCCGGATGTTCCATGAGGCCGAGCAAGACGACGAGAAGCTGTTCAACGCCCTGTGCCCCAAGAACAAGCAGGGCAAGCGCCGCTTTTCGCCCAGCATGCTCCGGCGCCTCAAGAAGCTGGGCATCAACAAGTCCGACCCTGAGACCCTCACGCCCGAAGAGCGCAAGCGCTTCGCCCGTCTGGACATCGACCCGGCCAGCCTCACCTGGCAGCGGGTGGTCGACACCAACGACCGCTTCCTGCGCCGGATCACCATCGGGCTCGGGCCGGAAGAAAAGGGCATGACCCGCGAGACGGGCTTCGATATCACCGTCGCCAGCGAGATCATGGCCATCCTGGCGCTGACCACCGACCTGGCCGACCTGCGTGATCGGCTGGGGCGGATCGTCATCGGGACCAGCAAGGCCGGGGAAGCCGTCACGGCCGAGGATCTGGGAGCCGCCGGCGCCCTGACCGTGCTGATGAAGGATGCCATCCTGCCCACGCTGATGCAATCTCTCGAGGGCACACCCGTCTTCGTCCACGCCGGCCCGTTCGCCAACATCGCCCACGGCAACAGCTCGATCATCGCCGACAAGATCGCCCTCAAGCTGGCGGACTACGTCGTGACCGAGTCGGGATTCGGCGCCGACATCGGCATGGAGAAGTTCTTCGACGTCAAGTGCCGCACCTCGGGCCTGGTGCCGCAGTGCGTCGTCCTGGTGGCGACGGTGCGGGCTCTCAAGATGCACGGCGGCGGGCCGAAGGTGGTGGCGGGCAAGCCGCTAGACTCGGCCTACACCGACGAGAACCTGGAGCTACTGCGCAAAGGCATGGGCAATCTGCAGCATCACATCAAGAACGCCCTGAGATTCGGCGTGAACGTTGTTGTGGCCGTGAACTCCTTCGCTGCCGATACCCCGGCTGAGGTCGAGTTGGTGCGCAAGGCAGCCCTCGAGGCGGGCGCCGAGGACGCCGTGGTCTGCACCCACTGGATGGACGGCGGCAAGGGGGCGGTGAAGCTGGCGGAGGCCGTGGTCAAGGCCTGCGAGAAGCCGACCAAGTTCAAGTTCCTCTACCCGCTCGAGTGGTCGATCAAGCAGAAGATCGAGAAGATCTGCCTCGACATCTATGGCGCCGATGGGGTGGAGTACTCGCCCGAGGCCGAGAAGAAGATCGAGCTCTACACCAGGCTCGGCTTCGACAAGCTGCCGATGAACATGGCCAAGACCCACTTGAGCCTGAGCCACGACCCGAGCCTCAAGGGCGTCCCCAAGGGGTTCAAGGTCCCGGTCCGGGACATCCGGGCCTCCGTCGGGGCTGGCTTCCTCTATCCGCTGCTGGGCGAGATGCGCAC
>JALHUE010000258.1 GCA_022866145.1 Anaerolineales bacterium
GCGACTAGCAGCCAGCAGCTAGGTAGTCGCTAGATACTAGTCTCTAGCTGCTTTCGAGAACAAGGAGCCCTACATGCTGAAGTCTCCACCCAGCGGCATCATCCCGGCCATGGTGACGCCATTTACCCGGGAACAGGAAGTCAACGAGAAGGCCCTGCGCCGGCTGGTCAACCATTGCATCGAGGGCGGGGTTCACGGCGTCTTCGCCGTCGGCAGCCAGGGTGAGTTCTGGGCGCTGACACCGGAGGAGAAACGGAGGATCTGGGAAGCGGTTGTAGACGAAACCCGCGGCCGGGTGCCGGTGTACGCTGGCACCGTCGGGGTCACCACCCGCGAGACGATTGCTCTGACCCGGATGGCCAAGGAAGCTGGGGTCGATGCGGTCTCGATCCTCACGCCGTATTTCATCTCGCCCAGCGATGACCAGCTGTTCGATCACTACCAGGCCGTGGCGGAAGCGGTCGACATCCCGATCCTGCTGTACACCAATCCGGCCCGCACCGGCGTCAAGATCTCGGTCGGCCTGCTGGAACGCTTGACCAGGGTGCCGGGGATTGTCGGCCTGAAGGACTCGAGCGGCGATCTGGAGCTGACAGCGGAGTACATCCGGGCCGCTCCGCCCGAGTTCTCCGTCCTGATGGGCCGAGACACGTTGATCTACGCCGGCCTGCTGTACGGCACCCGCGGTGGGATTGCCGCCACGGGCAACGTCAAGCCGGCGCTGGTGGCCGAGATCTACGACAAGTTCATCGCCGGCGATCTGCCGGGAGCGCTGCAAGCCCAGCGGGCGCTGGCGCCGCTGCGCCTGGCCTTCACCTGGGGCTCCTTCCCGGTGGTGATCAAAGAGGCCCTCGACCTGATGGGCATGGAAGGCGGCCCGGCTCGCTCACCGATCGGGCCATTGACGCCTGAACAGCGGGCACGGCTGAAAGGTGTGCTCAAGGACATGGGAGCGATCTAAGTTTGGACTCGGAAGGCGCCGCTCTGGCACGCTGGTGGGAGGTAGAAGGATGAAAGGAACAATGAAGGCGGTACGCAAGACCCGCACGCAGCCGGGGCTGGATCTGGTCGACATCGACATCCCATCGATCAAGCCGGACGAGGCTTTGGTCAAGGTGTTCTCAACCGCCATCTGCGGCTCTGATATCCATTTCTACAACTGGGACGAGTTTGCCCAGCGGAGGCTCAAACCACCGCTGACCATCGGACATGAGTTCAGCGGCGAGATCATCGAGGTCGGCCCCGCCGTGCGGGAGTTCAAGGTGGGCGATTACATCACCGCCGACAGTCACATCGTGTGCGGTGTATGCGAAGTCTGCAAGATGGGGCTGCAGCATATCTGCCAGAACCTAAAGATCTTCGGCAACGATGTCGACGGCTCGTTTGCCCAGTACGTGGCCGTGCCGGAGACCTCGCTCTGGCATTTGTCACGCGAGGTGCACCCGGATATCGGGGGCATCATGGAGCCGCTGGGTGGAGCGGTCCAGGCGGTGCTGATCGAGCCGGTCACGGCCAAGTACGTCGTGATCTACGGCGATGGGCCGATGGCCCTGCTGGCGGCGGGTGTGGCCCGCGCCTCCGGGGCGCGCAAGGTTTCGCTGGTCGGGATGGTGCCCAGCCGGCTGGAGGTCGCCAAGCGCATGGGCGCCGAGGCAGTCTTCAACATCAACGACAGCCTGGACTTCGTGCAGGCGATCAAGGATGACACCCGCGGCCTCGGCGCCGATGTCGTGCTCGAGATGGCAGGAGCCGCAGCATCGATCAAGAACGCCTTCGACTCGGTGCGCAAGGGCGGGCGAGTGACCCTGTTCGGCATCAGCCCCAAGCCGGTCGAGCTGGATATCAATTTCTCGATCATCCTGCGGCAGGTCACGGTGCGCGGGGTTGCCGGGCGTCATATGTGGGACACCTGGCGGCTGATGGACGGGCTGCTGGCCTCGGGTCAGCTGGATCCGAGCCCGGTGATCACCCACCGCTTGCCGCTGGAGAAGTTCGACGAAGGGTTCAAGCTTCTAACGACGGGAAGCCGGGAGGGGATCAAGATCATGCTGCACCCGAACGGCACACCCTGAGCGGATGCGGCAGGGGAGATTGGCAAGTGGGCGGGTGCAGATAGCAGGCCAATGCGGCTCACGCTCCGCCCCGGCTCCGGGCAGGGGCCTTCCGGTTGTCCAGCTCGTCATGTGGGCAGGAGAGGAGTTGTAGGCATGGGTTCTAAAGGTGATGAGATCAACTACCACGAGATCGAGATCGTCGGCGACGGCCGCGGCACGATGCAGGGCGACTACCTGTTGAACAAAGACCGCCCGATGGACCGCATCCGCTGGGCGATCGAGTGCTTCCCGGAGTGGGGCCAGTTCCTCAACAAGCAGATCGAGAGCACCCAGGTCGAGAAAGGCACCTATGCCTTCTGGTGGACGGGCGGCATGGGGTTTGTGCTCAAGTCGCCCGGCGGGGCAGTGCTCCTGGTCGACAATTACGCCGGCCCTGCACACTACACCGAGTATGCCTACTGCGGTGTGTGCCGCACGACGGGCTCGCCGACCATCGACTGGATGCGGCTGAACCCGCAGGTGATCGACATCTTCGGTTTTGAGACGCTGGATGGCGTGTTCTGCTCGCACCAGCATGCCGACCACACCGACATCTACACCTTGAAGGCGACCACCCAAACCAGCAAGTGCCCGTTCTATGCCCCGCTGTCTTCGGTCGAGCGCATGCGTGTCTTCCAGGTGCCGGAGGACCGGATCAACATCGTCCGGCCGGGGCAGAGCTACAAGTTCAAAGACGTGCAGGTCGATATCCTGCCGAACTACGACCGGATTGCCACCATGACCGGAGGCCCGGGGGTCAAGGTCGAGCCGGGGATCCGCCGGCCGTTCGATGATGTCTCGGTTACCTTCTTCTTCAAGATCGGTGGCCACAACTTCTGCCATCTGGCGGACTCGCTGTTCCAGAACGCCTATGTCACCTTCAAGAAGTACAACATCGACGTTCTCTCCTTGAACATCGGCTACAACGCGCCCGGGGGGACGGACAAGATGACCCCCTACGACGCCGTGCGCACGGCAGAGGCGATCGGCGCCAAAGTCCTGATGCCGATGCATTGGGACAATTGGGGCAACACCACGGTCGATCCGGAAGAGGTCGTGTGGGTCGCCAAGCGCCACGTGCCGGACCTGAAGATCATCATCCCGCAGTGGGGCGTGAAGTGGGTGTTCCCCGTTCAGGCCGACATCGGCAGGATGAAGTTTGACGACTGGCGCGAGCGCTACCGGCCCGAGATGTCGTGGGAGTATGGCGAGCCAGCGATGGAAGCCGCCAAGAAGCGCGGCGACTTCGTGCCGTACTAGTCACAGGAGCCGGGCAGGGATTTCGCATGGCCAAAGTAGGGTTTATCGGATTGGGGTTGATGGGTGCGCCGATGGCAGCCAACGTCGTCCGCAGCGGGCACGCGCTGACGGTGTACAACCGAACCGCCGGCAAAGCCCGAGCGCTGGCGGCTCTAGGGGCGCAGGTCGCCTCCACGCCGGCCGACGTGGCGCGGGCCAGCGAGGTGGTGATCACCATGCTGACCGACGTCGAAGGCGTGCGGGCCGTGCTCGACGGACCGCAGGGGCTACTGGTCGGCGGCCGGCCGGGCAGCGTCCTGATTGACATGAGCACGATTTCGCCCGAACAGGCGAAAAGCAACGCCGGGCGCATTGCGGCCGACGGTTGGAACATGCTCGACGCCCCGGTCTTCGGCAGCACCGGTCCGGCGAAAGACGGCACGCTGGGGATCATGGTCGGCGGCGATCGCCAGCTATTCGAGCGTTACAAGGACCTGCTGGGCTGCATGGGTAAGCACCTGTTCTACATGGGGCCACAGGGCGCCGGCGCCACGACCAAGCTGGCCTTCAATCTGCTGGTCGGGGCGCAGCTGGCCTCGCTGGCCGAGTCGATGGCGCTGGCCGCCAAGGGCGGGATCGACGTCAGGACGATGGGCGACGTGATCCTGGCCAGCGGCGTGGTCTCGAACCTGCTCCAGCGCAAGGTGGGCAACATCACCGCCGGCAATTTCACCCCGGCCTTCCCGCTCAAGCACATGAAGAAGGACCTGGGGCTGATGATCGAGATGGGGCATGCCAGCGGCACCCCGCTGCCCGTGACCGCCGCCGTGCACCAGCTGTTCAGCACCGCCCAGTCCCGCGGCCACGGTGAGGAAGACGCGATTGCGATCTACTGCCTGTTGGCAGAGCTTTCCGGCTTGGGGACTTCGGCTCCTCGAGAGGAGGGAGTAGCGTGAAGGACATGCAGTACTTCGCCCCCACCACGCTGAAGGAAGCCCTTCAGCTGAAAGGGAAACACGGCTCGAGCCTCAAAGTGCTGGCCGGCGGCACGGACCTGGTGCGGGACATGAACATCGAGTTCAAGATCCCGGACAGCGTGCTGTGGGTCGGCAAGCTGAGGCTGGAGTACATCCGGCTGCAGGACGGCCAGATCCATATCGGCGCTGCCACTCGCATGCAGACGGCTGGCTCGTCCAGGCTGCTGCAGGAGAAGGCCACGGCGCTGGCGCAGGCGGCGGCCAAGATGGCCAGCCCGCCGGTGCGCTCGCTGGCGACGCTGGGTGGCAACCTGTGCACGGCCTCGCCGGCCGGGGACACGGTGTGCGCCATGCTCGGCCTGGGAGCGTCGGTGGTGTTGGCCTCCAGCCGGGGCAAGCGGGTCGTGCCGCTGGCGGAGTTCTTCCTCGGGCCGAACAAGACCGTGATCCAGCCGGGCGAGATCCTGACGGAGATCTTGATCACCCCCACCGGCAGGAATGAGGGCTCGGCCTACGCCAAGATCGGCCGCCGCGCCGCCCTGAC
>JALHUE010000259.1 GCA_022866145.1 Anaerolineales bacterium
ACCGGCAGTCTGCTAGCCTATGAGCACTACCTGGTGCGTCCCAACGATTTCACCCGCTTGAACACGGCGTTCTTCAACGTCAACAGCGTCATCAGTTTGACTCTGCTCGTCACGACGACGATGGCGCTGGTTGCGCCCTAGCCAAAGGAGGAAACACATGATGTTTCGCAAGCTGGTACCCCAGATGGCCGCCATCGCGCTCCTGGCGGCAGGCTGCGCCGGGCAGCCGGCTGAGCCGAACACCCTCAGGATCGGAGTCCTACCGATCCTGGACGCCCTGCCGATGTACGTCGCCCAGCAGCAGGGCTACTTCGCCGAGAACGGGCTGCAGGTCGAGTTCGTCCCGGCGGCCTCGGCCGCCGAGCGCGACCAGTTAATGCAGGCCGGTCAGATTGACGGCATGATCAACGACCTGGTCTCGACGATGCTCTACAATCAGGACGAGCCGCAGATCACCGTCGTGCGTTTCGCCCGGACGGCCACCCCGGAATTCCCGCAGTACTCCATCCTGGCTGCCAAGGACAGCGGCATCACCACTCCCGAGGACCTCAAGGGCGTGGAGATCGGCATCTCGGAGGGGACCGTCATCGCCTACACCACCGACCGCCTGCTGCAGGCCGAGGGTCTGGCGCCGGAGGACATCCAGACCATCGCCGTCCCCAAGATCCCGGATCGGATGGCGCTGCTCGATTCCGGCCAGCTCAAGGCAGCCAACTTGCCCGATCCGCTTTCGTTGCTGGCCATGCAGGGCGGCGCGACGGTCGTGGTCGACGACAGTGCCCATCCGGAGTATGGCAACAGCTTGATTTCGTTTAGCAGGGCATTTGCTGACGCCAATCCCGACACCGTGCGCGCCTTCCTGGCGGCAATCGAGAAGGCCACCGCCGAGATCAATGCCGACAAGGGCAAGTGGCAGGATCTGCTCGTGGAGCAGAAGCTGGTCCCTGCCCCGATCTTGGAGTCCTACACCCTGCCGGACTTCCCGGCGGCATCAGTGCCGAGTGAGGCGCAATTCGCCGATGTGCTGTCCTGGACGATCGAGAAGGGCTTGATCGAAAGCGCGATCGCCTACGCCGATTCGGTGAGCGGCGCCTTCCTACCCTAGGCACATGCAGCAGAGCGCCCATCGACCTCGCCCCCTATCCTCTCGCGCAGCACCCCGTCCTGACAGGATGTTGCACGAAGCCGGAGCGAGGGGCTCTCCGCGGGCCACCAAGAAGCATGGCGGAGAGACGGTAGAAGATGTGGCTGGTGGGGCAGGGATGCGCTCCCGTCCACCAGGCAGGAATGCCATCCCCTGCTCCTGCACACTGCCATGGCAGGCAGGTCCACCTCGGAGCATATGTCGGGCTGAGGGCATACCCGGGTGCTCGCTGTCTCCCCAACCTGCTGGGCTCGGAGTCCCGCTAGGCCGACCGTGATCAAGTTGAACGATCTGACCTTCGCCTACCGTGGCCAGCCGCCGCTCTTCCAAGGTTACAGCTGGCAGGCGGCGCCCGGCGAGTCGTGGGCGGTGCTCGGCCCCTCCGGCTGCGGCAAGAGCAGCCTGCTCTACCTGCTGGCCGGCTTGCAGCTCCCCACTTCAGGGGAGGTGCAGGTCGGCGGCGAGGTCCTGCGCCGTCCTCGCCCGCGCACCGGGCTGATCTTGCAGGACTACGGGCTGCTGCCCTGGGCCACGGTGCGCGCCAACATCCGGCTCGGCCTGCGCCTGCGCGGCTTCTACGGCCCGGACGGGAGACACGCCCCGCGCGACGAGGTGGTCAAGGACATTGATGAACAGGTCGGGGGCTGGCTGCAGCGCCTCGGGCTGGAGGCGGTCGCCGAGAGCTACCCCGGGCAGATCTCGGGCGGCCAGCGCCAGCGCACAGCCATCGCCCGCACCCTGGCGCTCAGCCCCGACTTGCTGCTGATGGATGAGCCCTTCGCCTCGCTCGACGCGCCGACGCGTCAGGATCTGCAGGACCTGACAATGCGGCTTCGTCAGGGGCAAGGCCTGACGCTAGTGCTGGTCACGCACGCCATCGAGGAGGCGGCGCTACTTGGCCAGCGCGTGCTGGTGTTGGGCCGCCCTCCGCACCGGCAGCCGCAGGTGCTCGACAACCCCGGGGGAGGCCTGCCGGATCACCGCGGGACGCCCGCCTACGACCAGGCCTGCGCCAGCCTGCGGGCGGCGATGGAACGTGTGGCATGAGACGACGGTCAATCCTCCTTGCGGCAATCGTGCTGGTAGTGATCTGGGCAGTGCTGGCGGCCGTCGTCAACCGCCCGATCTTGCCCTCGCCGTTTGAGGTGCTGTGGATCACGATCCGCGAGCTCCCCGGCGAGCTGGGCGGCCATCTGTTGGTCAGTCTGTGGCGCGTCGTCGCCTCGACCGCGCTGGCGGTACTGGCGGCGGTGCCGCTGGGCATCATCCTCGGACAATCAGAGCGCGCCGACCGCTGGTTCTCGCCCTTCGTCTACCTGCTGTTCCCGATCCCCAAGGTCGTGCTGCTCCCGGTGCTACTGCTGTTCTTCGGCATCGGCGACCTGACCAAGATCGCCGTGATCTTCCTGATCCTGTTCTTCCAGATCCTGGTGCTGGTGCGTGACCAGGCGGCTGCCCTGCGTCCCGAGTTGCTGTTCTCGGTGCGCAGCCTGGGCGCCGGGCGCCGCGGCCTGTTTCGTTTCGTGTACCTGCCCGCCAGCCTGCCGGCCATCCTCACCGGCCTGCGCCAGTCGATTGGCACCGCCGTGGCGGTGCTCTACGTGGCCGAACTCTTCGCCACGCAGCAGGGCCTGGGCTACTACATCTACCTGCATGGCAGCACTCTCTTCGACTACCCGCGCATGTACGCCGGGGTGATCGCCATGAGCCTGCTCGGCCTCGGGCTGTACCTGGTGGTCGATGCCGCCCAGCGCCGTCTGTGCCGCTGGCAGTACGCGGCGTGATCCCAAGGCTTCGTCATGGCTGACTTGAGCGGGAGCGCCCGCGCCGCCTACGTCTCTCGCATGTTCGACCGCATCGCCGGGCGCTACGACCTGCTCAACCGGCTGATGACCTTCGGGCAGGACCGCCGCTGGCGACACGAGGCCGTGCGGCGGCTGTCGCTGACGCCCGGGGCGCGCGTGCTGGATCTGGGCGCAGGAACCGGGGATCTTTCGTTCGAGGTGCTGCGCCAGCAACACGCGGCGCGCCCGACGGCAGCCGATTTCAGCCTGCCCATGATGCGGGTTGGCCGGCAGCGCCCCGGCGGAGATCGGGCGAGCTGGGTGATGGCCGATGCCCTGCACCTGCCTTTCGCCGCCGGAACCTTCGACGGCGTGGTCAGCGGCTTCCTGCTGCGCAACGTTAGCGATGTGCCGGCGGCGCTCGCCGAGCAAGCGCGGGTCCTGCGCCGTGGAGGGAGGTTTGTCTGCCTGGACACCACACC
>JALHUE010000260.1 GCA_022866145.1 Anaerolineales bacterium
CGATCAGCAGATTCGCGGCAGCATCTCGCCGGACAGGGTGTCGACGACGCGGGTGCCGCCGATGCCAGTCCGCATCAGCACCCGCCCTGCCGGCGCCGGGCGCACCGTGCCAATCTGCACGGCACCCTCCCCGTACGGCAGGGAGCGCAGGAGTTCCAGCGCCGGCTGGGCTTGCGCTTCGGGCAACAAGATCAGCGCCTTGCCCTCGTTGGCCACGTACAGCGGATCCAGCCCGAGCAGCTCACAGGCGGATTCGACTGCCGGATTGATGGGAATTGTCGTCTCCATGAGCTGGATCGCCACGCCGCTTTGGCGGGCGATCTCGTTTAGCGCCGTTGCTACTCCACCGCGCGTCGGATCGCGCAGCACGTGCACCTCCGGGAATACCGCCAGCAGGCCTTCGACCAGCCGATTCAGCGGCGCCACGTCCGAAAGGACATCGATCTCGAGCGCCAGGCCACCGCGGGCTGCCATCACGGCGATGCCGTGATCACCGACCGTGCCGGTCAGCAGCACCGCGTCCCCCGGCTGGGCTCGCCCGCCGGAAATCTCGCGCCCTGCCGGCACCCACCCCAGCCCGCTGGTGTTGATGAAAAGCCCGTCGCCCTTGCCGCGCTCGACAACCTTGGTATCGCCGGCAACGATGCGGATGCCGGCCTCCTCGGCCGCCAGCCGCATCGATTCCGTCAGCCTCTCGAGCACCTCGATCGGCAGACCCTCTTCCAGGATGAATCCGGCCGTTAGCCCCAGCGGCCGCGCTCCGACCATGGCCAGATCGTTGACCGTTCCGCACACTGCCAGCCGGCCGATGTCGCCGCCGGGGAAGAACAGCGGAGCAACGATGTGGGAGTCGGTTGTGAGCGCCAGCCGGCCTGGGCCGGGCAGGTCGAGCACGGCGGAGTCGTCGCCCGCCAGCAGGGGTGCGTTGTCGAAGGCTGCGTAGAACAGCCGGCGGACCAGGTTGTGGGTCATGGTCCCGCCGCTGCCGTGCCCGAGCACGATCTGCTCATCATGCCGCAAGGGTAGCGGGCAGACCGGTCCCTGCAGCCTCACCTGATCTCTCGCCTCCGGCTTGGCCTTGTCCGGCATCGGGCTCCGTCTTTCAGACGACCGTCTCGGCGAACCGGCCGTAGCGGTAGTATGCGGCGCAAGCGCCCTCCGCAGACACCATTGTCGCTCCCAGTGGGTGCTCGGGCGTGCACACAGCCCCGAAAGCGGCACAGTCCGAAGGCCTCTTGCGGCCCTGCAGCACCAGTCCGGCGATGCACTCCGGCGCCTCGACCGGCTGAATGTCGGCGACGTTGAACCGGCGCTCGGCGTCCAGATCGCCATAGTCCATCCGCAGGCGCCAGCCGCTCATCGGGATCGTGCCAATGCCGCGCCAGGCGCGGTCACACTCCTCAAACACTTGCTGGATCACAGCCTGGGCCGGTTGGTTGCCCTGAAGAGTGACGGCCCGGCTGTAGGCATTCTCGACCTCGGCCTTGCCCGTTTCCAGCAGCTGCACGGTGCGCAGGATCCCCTGGGCCAGATCGAGCGGCTCAAAGCCGGTGACGACAATCGGCACACCGAATTCCTGCGCCAGCGGCGGATATTCCCAGTAGCCCATCACCGCCGCAACGTGGCCGGCCGCCAGGAATCCCTGGACCCGATTGCCGGGGGAGGACAGGATGGCGCGGATGGCCGGCGGGACACGCACCTGTGACACCAGCAGGCTGAAGTTCTTCAGCCCATGCGACCGCGCCTGCAGGGCGGCCATGGCGTTGGCGGGGGCGGTGGTCTCGAACCCGATGGCGAAGAACACGACCTGCTTGCCCGGGTTCTCCTGCGCGAGCCGCACGGCATCCAGGGGCGAGTACACCACCCGCACGTCGCCGCCGGCGGCGCGCACGTGAAACAGATCCTGGCCGGAGCCCGGCACGCGCAGCATGTCGCCGAAGGAGGTGAAGATCACATTCGGCTGGGCGGCGATCGCCAGCGCCTTGTCGATCAATTCC
>JALHUE010000261.1 GCA_022866145.1 Anaerolineales bacterium
AACTATGCCCGACGGCGGACCTTCGCAGCCGCGTTCTACTTGCGTGAGATCTTTCACCTGGTGGGTGAGAACCTGGGCGGCTACGTGCTGGCCTGGCTGGCGTATTTTGTCTTCGCCTTGGTGGCTGCGGCAGTGCTGGGTCTTGTCAGCACGATTCTGGGCTGGATCCCTTGCGTCGGCTGGCTGCTGTCGCTGGCGGCGACGGCGCTGGTCACCCCGCTGGTCCTGGTGGTCTACGCCCATCTGTTTGGGCAGGTTGGTGGGGAGACCTCGGTCGTCGTAGAGGTTCCGCCCGCGACTTAGGGACCTGCTGGAACTAGAATGACTGCGACAGCCGCCCGAGAGGGCGGCTGTCCTTTGTGGGCGGTCGGCCTCGGGATGACATGCAGAGAGTCCTGTCATCCCGAGCGCCGCGAGGGATCTGCTTTGCCCTTGCCATGTCGCCTCTGCGGCCAGCCCGACAAGCAGATTCCTCGGCCAAAGACTGGCCTCGGGATGACATCCGGTGGGGGTTGTCGGCCGTGGCCCGGGGCGCAAGCGAGCAGGCGATCGGCGCCTCACCCCACCAACAGCTCGGCCTCCGGATACTCCACCAGGCTTTGGCGGCCCTTGTGCTGCGTCAGGGCAACCACGACGGTCATCGCCCCCAGGCGTCCCCAGATCATCATCGCCATGATCACCCATCGGCCGAAGGGGTTCAGGTCGGCCGTGATCCCCAGAGAAAGGCCGACGGTGGAGAAGGCGGATATGACCTCGAACACGACCTCTTGCAGGCCAAACGGGTTCGTCAGCAGGATGAGGAAGGAGGCACCGGCGATGGCCAGCGTGGCGACCGTGATGATCGTGGTCGCCCGCAGCACGGTCTCCGGGGAAACCGATCGCCGGGCTAGCCGGGCTCGGGTGTTCCCGCGGACGAAGTTGCCCACCGCCATCAGGACGACGGTGAAGCTGCCGGTTGTGATCCCGCCGCCCATCGACGCTGGACCGCTGCCGATGAACATCAGGGCCATCAGGACCAGAATGCTGGCAGGCTTCAGCGGGGCAAACGTGGATAGGCCGGGAAAGCCCGCGGTCCGGGCGACGACCGACTGAAACCAGGCCACAACCACGCGGGATCCCCATGGCACGCCGGCCAGCGCGCCGCCCAGCCAGTACTCGGTCACCAGAAGAGCGCCCATCCCGGCGAAGACCAGCACCAGGCTGATGACCACCGTCACCCGGGTTTGGGTCGAAAATCGAGAGCCGATCTTGCGGCGCTTGAGAATGTCCAGGTAGACCGGGATCCCCAGACCGCCCAGGATGACGATCACGCCCAGCACGAGCACGGTCAGATGGTCGATCGGCGGGCCGGGGACATAGCCGGGCAGACCGGTGAAGAGATCGAAGCCTGCATTACAGAACGCCGCAACGGAATGGAAGATGGCGAAGAACAGGGTCCGCCCATCGGGGACTTTGTCGATCAGGCTCCAATAGACAAACAGGATCGCTGCGCCTAGACCCTCGACGATGATCATCAAGCCGAGGGTGCGCTTCAGAATCTCGAAGATGGAGTAGGTCTTGCCGATTCCAAGCTCGCTGGCCAGAGCCATTCGCTCGGCCAGGGCGACGTGCCGTCCCAGCAGCCGCAGGCCAAGCACCACCAAGACAACATACCCCAGGCCCCCGATCTGGATCAAGCCCAGCAGGACGAACTGCCCGAGGGGGGTGAAGGCCGTGCTTGTGGTCACGACGGTCAGGCCAGTGACTGTGACGGCTGAGGTGGCCGTGAACAGCCGATCGCCCAGTGGAAGGGGGCTGGTTGTCATGCCGGGTAAGCTGAGAAGGAGCGTGCCGAACAGGGCCAACCCAACCATGCCCAAGAGCAGGCGCCAGGCGACAGGGAGGCGGCCGTGAACGACCATGCCGCCGGAGCGAATGAGACGGGACGTGCGCGAGGCCGGATCCGACATGCCGGGCTCTGAGCTAAGCCAGCTTGCGCAGGGCCTGGATGCTGCTGGCGTCGCCGGCCACCAGGATCCGGTCATGAGGCTCGAAGGCCAGGTCGCCGGGATGGAGATAACTCTTCTCCCCGCGCTGCAACAGCAGCACGTGAACACCCTTCTCACGACAGCTTTCCATTGTCATCCCGACCATCGGGCCCGGCACGGGCAGCAATGCAACCTGGGTGCTGCCCTCGATGTTCCACGTCTCGCCGATTCCGGGGTCGGCAAGCTCGTCGGCCAAGCGGGTTCCGCTTTCTTCGATCGGGTTGAGCACGCGGTGGGCTCCGATGGCCAGCAGGATCTCTTCCTGGCGCTTTGAGTTGGCCAGGCAAATGATCCGCCGGATACCGATGCGGGCCAGCGAGATCGTGGCCAGGGCAGCGGCTTCAAAATGATCCCCGCCAAGGGCGACCACGACGGTGTCAAACGACTCGATGTCGGCCTCACGCAAACCGTCCTCGAGAGAGGCGTCGAAGACCAGGGAGGCGCTAAGAGAGTCGGCAATCCGGGTCGCCTTCTTGGGATCGATGTCGATTCCCATGACCGTCATGCCGAGCGCGCTCAGGCGCAACGCCAGTGTCCGACCGAACCTGCCGAGCCCGATCACGGCGTACTCTTGGCCTACGGCTTGGGCCTTCCCAGGCTGGCGGGGACGGTCTGCCTTGGGCCGATGAACGAGCCTTTTCAATGCGTCGCGTATTCCCATGGCTGCGAGCCTCCACGCCGACATTCTACACGGGTCGCGGGGAAAGAACCTGACTGCGATAGGGCCAGTCCATCCGCCTCCGCTTCCTTCTCCACGGGTGGGCCGACCTCAGGCCGGAAGGCGGGTGCTCAAGCCCAAGGACGATCGATGGAAACGATTAGACGCCTACAGGCGATCGGACACCGCGCTGGGAAGGTGGGAAAGCCGCTGAGAGCGGGCTGGATTCGCCATCTGGCCGGGCCTATCGGGGGCTGCAGGAGGGCCTCGAGTCACAGCGGGGCGTGCCGGCGATTGGGGGGCTGGGCGATGTCCTGCCTGCACCTGCTCTGCCGACCTGTCACCGCCCTCGGCGGGGGGTCTACGTACGCCGGTCCGTGCGATGCTCGAGAACATCGGGGGAGGCGATGTCGCCTCCCCCGATGTTTGTTGCTGGAAAATGTCGGAAGGTGCTCCACGCATTGGAGAGCAACTCCTGCAGCCTCGAGGGCTGCTCGATCGGCCTACTTCGCCTGTTCGGCGGCGCGCTGGCTGGCCTGCAGCCTGGCCTGCTCTTCGATGTAGCCGGCTGCAACGAGGGTGTCGATCGCCTCGTCCACCGCCTCTTCTTCGATCATCTGGGCCACAACCAAGGTGCGCAAGACGTCGGCGGCGATGGCGGTCTTCATCCGATCGGCTGCTTCCATGGTTGCCAGGATGTCCAGCACGGCGACGCCCTTGATGGCTTCGGCGAGTTCAATGGACTGCTCGGCTTCGGTAACCGCCTGGATTTCGCGGCCCACCAGCTGCAAGGCCTCAGCGGTTAGATACCCCTGTGTGAGCGGCACGCCACCTGCCTTGCGCAGAGCATCGCGGAAGGGCCCAGCCCAGGTGTGCTCGAGGATCAGCACGGCGATGGCCTTCCCGACCGGCAGCGCCTCGAGCGCCCGGGTGAAATCGGCAATGCTCAGGCCGACAGACTGCAGGGAAGCGTCCAGCAGATCGGCCTTGGCGACGGCTTGAGCGCCGGTCGGGCTGGTGGCGCCCTTGCCGATCAATCCGCGGACCACACTCCCGAGTTCGGCTTTCTCCGAAGGAGTGAGTCCCTCCATCTCGAGGGCGCGGATTTGGCCGTCCGCCTCTTTCTTGGCAAACATAATGTCAATGATGCGGACGATGCCGCGCGTCCGCAGGCGAAACAATTCCTGTAGGGCCTCGCCCTTGAGCTTGTCGGTGGAGTCGAATCCGAACACGAAGACCTGGATCGGGCCAATGCTCATTGCTGCCTCCCTAGAATGTGTGCGCCTCCGGCTGAGGCCAACCTGAGGAGATCAAGGCAGCCTCCTCTTATGGA
>JALHUE010000262.1 GCA_022866145.1 Anaerolineales bacterium
ATCCTCTCCGAAGTTCCGGTCCCGGTCGAGACCTAGCGCCATGAGCGGCAGCTGGTGGCTGCGAACCACCGTTCTCCTGCTCAGCCTGGGCTACCTCGCCGGCTCGCCCGGCCTGCTGGTCCTGGCGGCCCTGACGTCCGTGGGGGTGGGGGCGGCGTGGATCTGGAATCGGCTTTCACTTCAGGGGGTTTCCTACCAGCGGCGTCTCGACCATTCCCGCGGCTTCCCGGGAGAGCAGGTGAGATGCTGGCTGCGGGTGGAGAACCGCAAGCGGCTGCCGCTGCCATGGTTGCGCATCGTCGATCGCTGGCCGCTGGAGATCGCCCCGGAGGACAAGAGCCTGCTCTCGCCTTCGCACTTGTCCGGCTTCGGCAACCTGCACCTGGTGCTTTCCATGCATCCGCGCCAGAGCGTGCGGCGCGAAATCCAGCTTGCACTGCGCAGGCGTGGCGTGCACCTTCTCGGCCCGGCCTGGATGAGCAGCGGCGATGGCTTCGGGTTGTTCCAGTCCGAGTCCCTTCATTCCCACAAGGACCAGCTGGTCGTGTTTCCTCGGGTGACTCGGCTGGCGGACCTGGGCATCAGGCCGGAGGATCCCTTTGGCCTACGTCACTCACCGCGCAGGCTGTATGAGGACACTGCCCAACCCTGCGGTGTCCGGGACTACCGACCGGAGGATGGATTCCGCCGCATCCACTGGCCGGCCTCCGCTCGAGCTTCCCGTCTGCAATCGAGGGTGTTCCAGCCGGTCGCGGGACTGGACTTGATCCTCTTCCTGAACGCGGCCACCTACGCTCAGGCCTGGATGGGGGTGGACAAGGAGCAGCTGGACCGGCTGGTGGAGACCGCGGCCTCGTTCGTCTACGCGGCCTTTGAGCAGGGCTACCGTGTCGGGCTGGTCTCGAACGGAAGCGTCGCTCGGTCAGGGCGGCCCTTTCGCTTCCCCCCCAGCAGAGCGCCGGGCCAGCTGCCGAAGCTGCTGGAAGCGCTGGCTGGGTTGACCTACCTGATCCCAACGCCCTTTGACAGGTTCTTGCTGCGTGAAACCCCCTTCCTGGAATATGGCGCTTCCCTGGTTGTCATCTCGGCGGTCCTCAGCCCGGAGACGCTGGAGGCGATCGCCCGTTTGCGCCGACGCGCCCGCAAGCTGACGCTGGTGTCCCTGACGGCGGACCCCGTCCCGCGTCTGCGTGGAATCGACGTCTTGCATCTCCCATCCGGCATCCCTCAGCCCCTGGCGACATGACCCTCTCCGAGCCCCCACTCGCCATAGACCCCTACCGCTGGCTGCGGAATGGGCTCGGCATCACCTCACTCCTGCTGCTGGAGGCCTCCTGGACAGCACCCTGGATGGCGACGTACTTCGCCGCCTGTGATCGCCTGACCGCCGGTTGGTGGCTGCTATTCCTGTTTCTCAGTGGCGGGCTGGCTGTTGTTCTCTCAAGGCTGCTGCGGGCCCGGGTCCGGGAAGCGGTTCGACGGCAAGTGTATGGCATGGCTGCCCTCGGGCTCTGGTTGGGGCTGACCCTGGCGGCGACGAGCAGCCTGGTTTGTCCGCCCGTCCCTCCGACCGCAGGCACCCGCGAGCTGGCGCTCACCCTGCTGCAAGTCCCCAGTCAGGCGGCCCTCCTGTTGGCCGTCTGCTGGACATGGCGGGAGGCAGTGCCCCTGGCAGGCACCGATGGACTGAACCCGTCGTCAGCTACCTCTCGCCTGCAACGCGCCCTGCTGGGGTTGGCGGCATACCTGTTGGTCTTCCAGCCAGGCCTGTCCCCCCAGCTGGTGGGGAGCATCAGCCTGACTGTCGCCAGCGGTCTGATCGGTGTGGGGCTGGGCCGTGCCAGCTATCTTGGCCAGGTGCGGGCCGCTGCCCGCCTTCCGTTCCGCGGCCGTTGGCTGCTGACGCTTCTGGCGGTCTGCGTAGGGGTCCTGGCGGTCGGCCTGCTGCTCGGAGCCGGGCTGGCACACCCGGGGGTGCTCCGGGCTGCAGGCGAGGCTCTAGCATGGATTGCGGGTGTGCTGGTCGCGATCCTGGCGGCAATCGCCGGCTTGGTGATCGGTTTGGGGTCGCTGCTGGTTGGCTGGTTCCAGGTCGAGGCGCCGCCGGGAGGCGCGACCGTCCAGTCGGTAGCCTCCGCCGCGGCTGCTACCCCGATCCCCGCCGCACCTTCGGCCACGATTCCTTTTCTGGCAGCCGTGGGTCAACAGCTTGAGCTGATCTTCAGCCTGTTGATTCTGGGTCTGTTGGCGTACTTCGCCGTCCGCGGGATGGGGGGGATGGGGCTGGCAGCTGCCTGGGGACCGGGATCCGGGTTTGAGCCGGCGTCTCCGGAAGCCGAGGCCGTGCAGGCGCCGGAAGCGGGAAGGCTCCGCCAGGCCTGGAATGGCCTGCGCCGACGGGCGGCACAGGCTTTGGCATCAGGGCGGGTTTCAGGCGCCAGCTTGCGAGGGCTGTACCTGCAGCTCCTGGCGATGGCGGGGGCCCGAGGCCGACCCCGCCGCCCTGCCGAGACTCCCCTGGAGTTGGTTGGCCCGCTGAGTGCGGTCTTTCCCGGCGGGGAAGGCGAAATCCAGGCCCTCACTAAGGCCTTCCAGGAGGCGCGCTACGGGGGGGTTGTCGACTCACCGGCCCGGCTTCAGGCTGCCCGGCAGGCGTTGGACTTCCTGAAGACAAGGGCACACAACGCCGATCGAGGGCATGCATGACAACTGCGGGAGAATTCTGCCTGCAAAGGGGAACGAGTTGCCGAGAACGGTGTTGTCTCAGTAGGTGCCGCGCGGCGGCAAGGCCGGATGAGCCAGACGCCTGAGGACCTGGAACTGATCCGCCGCGCCGATTCGGACCCCGATGCTTTCGGCGAGTTGTACACCCGGTATGTGGGCCGGATCTACAGCTACATCTACTACCGCACCGGGGACCCACAGGAGGCCGAAGACCTAACGGCGCGCGTCTTCCAACGAGCGATGCACCATATCGGCCGCTACCGAGATCAAGGGGTTCCGTTCTCCGCCTGGCTCTATCGGATCGCCCACAACTTGGTGGCGAACTGGCATCGCGATCGTAGCCGCCGGCAAATCGTCCCGTTGGATGAGCGGATCGTCGCTTCGGGCCCGTCGTCGCATCCGGAAGTCGCGACAATTATGCGTGAAGAACAGCGCCGGCTGCTGGATGTGGTCCGCACGTTGCCGCCGGACCGGCAAGAGCTTCTCATCTTGAAGTTCGTCGATCACCTGTCCAACGCCGAGATCGGGCAGATCACGGGAAAGACAGAAGGCGCCATCAAGAGCTTGTACCACCGGACCCTGATCAGCCTCCGCTTTTCGCTGTCGGGAGGCGAGTTCCTGGTGCCGGACGAGCCTGGCCAAACTGGCCAGCGGGAAGACGCCGAAGACGAGTAGATCGGTCTGGCGGGCGGCGACTGCCCGCAGACGGGGAAGGCAGGCATGACACAATCGGCTAGGTCCAGGAATCTCCTCAGTCAGCAGCAGCTCGAGCAGCTGCTCCAGGCGACCCTTGTTCCAGTCGAGCCCAACCCTCAATTCCTGCATCGCCTCCGCGCCCGGCTGGTGGATCTCCGACAGAACGGGCCTTCTGGCTGGATGCTGGTAGCGGCGGCTGGGACGATCCTGGTGCTTGTGAGCGCAACCTTCGCCGTCGGGCTGAGGTTCTTGCTGCTGTCTGTTGGGATCCTCAGCCTACTCACGGCCCGAGAGCGCAGGCGCGGCTGAGTCCATCCTCGGCCCTGCTCGCGTCCAGCGAGCCCGGCACGCAAACGGGGCAGCCAACCAGGCTGCCCCGGGTTCGTCGTTTGAGAGTTGGGCTGCTCAGAAGCCCCAGGCGGCGCCGGCGCCACCCTCCATCATGCTGGGATCCCACATCTCCATGCCCAGCTCCAGCTCGACCTCCATGGCGGAGGCCTCCTGGGCCTTGGTGCGGGTCATTTCCAGCATCGCCGGTCCATAGGGGCAGAAAGGTGTGGTCAGGATCATGCGCATCTTGAGGGCGGGATCGGCAATCGCCACTTCCCGAATCAATCCCAGCTCGATGATGTTCAGGCCGATTTCCGGATCGACAACCTGACGCAGGGCCTCCCGCAGCCGAGCGGCCTGTTCGGGGTGGGTGGAGTCGGCCTCCCAGCTCACCCCGTTGTCCGTTTGTTCTGTCATAGGCCGGCGCCTCCTTGCTTCACTGGCTCCTTGGTCACGGCGAAAGTGCAGTTGCTGTCGCCGCCTAACAGGCAGCTCACACGCTCGACCGGAAGGTTGAGGGCGGTGGCGATGAAGGCCTGGTCAACGTTGCACACTTCGGGATGCTGGAGCCCGATGCGGTAGTACGGGCAGCTCAACTCGCGAATGATGACTTTGTCGCCGGCGTCTTCCAAGCGGGCGTCAAAGCCCTCCTCGGAGAGCAGGTCGACGAGCCGGGCAAGCTTCTGCTGCAAGGGCAGGCCTTCGAGCTGGAGCGCGTGGTTGTCCGCCATGCTGCTGGCCACGCCGCTGAACAGGAGCTGGATTTGGTGCTCCGGTAGGCTGACCTTGATCTCGTCGAGCAGCCGGTTCGCCAGGCGGTAGTAGCGGGCGGGGGCCAGGTCCATGCCGGCCTCGGTCAGGAAGAACTGGTGCCGCGGCCGGCCGACTCCATGCTTGACCTCTTCGACCCCGACCCAGCCCTCAGCCTGCAGATTCGCCAGGTGGTGGCGAACCGACACCGGGGAGACTTCCGCCGCATCGGCGAGCTGATTGACCGTGCAGCGCCCTTGGGCGCGCAAGCTCCGCAGGATCGTGTCCCGAGTGGGGGTGGCCATGCGCCGACTCTACCACGACCGCCCTCCTCATGTCCATACTTCTTATAAATA
>JALHUE010000263.1 GCA_022866145.1 Anaerolineales bacterium
CAGGAAGCACTGGATGAGGCCCAGAGCGGCGCGGTCTGAGCCGCGGCCCTCTCTTGGCGCGCACGAAGCGCGCCACAACCGAATAGGAGCGTACCAAAATGAGACGAGCACGACGAAGGCGCATGGTTGTCGGGGCGGCAGTTGTCGGCCACGCTGCGGCTAGGAGCGGTGCCTCCCAACAGGCAGCGGCGGACCAGGCGGCTGCGCAGTCGGCAGCGCCGGCACCGGCTGCGGCCCCGGCCGAGGCGGATGTCAACACCCAGATCCAGCAGCTGGCACAAATGCACAACGCCGGTGTTTTGACCGACGCCGAGTTTGCCGCGGCGAAGGCCAAGCTCCTCGGCACGTAGTTCGCATGTCCTTAATCCGGCGGGCAGGCGGGCTTGGGCCCATCTGCCCGCCGGAGTGCTGCTCGATCCCGGCCAGCACCTCGACCGAGGCGAGCAGACCCTTCCCTCATTGATCCGTCCCCACCGGCATGAAGACGCCGTCCTTCGCCCGCACCGGGGGCCAGCCAGTAGCCTCCTCGGTGACGCCGAAGCGCGTGGGGGCCATGCGCAGACGACAGCTGGCGGTGGCGCTGTACGCCAGACCGGGACCAGCTCTGCGCCCAGTCCGGAAAGAGCCGTTGGCAGGTTCCGAAATATGCAGCAGCTGCGTGGCTCGTCATCGCAGCGCTGATGTTGAGCCGGAAAGCCGATGTTCAAGGAGGTACACACATGTTCCCAATTCTCGTGATCGCGATCGGAGTCGCAGTCCTCGGGTTTGGCAAGCGGCTCGCCGTGCTGGGTGCGGCGGTGGGGGCGCTGCTCGGCCTTGGCCTGCTGCGCCTGTTCCCGGGATCCTCGGACCCCCTGCTCCAACTGGCTATCCCCATCCTGCTGGCGGTGATCGGATTCTTTGTCGCCGGATTCGCCAAAGGCATCGTCAACATCGTGCTGCTTGTGATGGGTGCCCTCGCTGGTGCCGCGATCATGCTGGGATTCCTCGATCTGTTCCACGTCGACTCCGGCATGCTCGATTGGCTGCTGGCCGTCGTGGGCGGCGTCATCGGCTTGATGATGGTCAGACGCTACAAAGATTGGGCGATGATCATCCTGGCCGGCCTGATCGGCGGGCTGCTCGTCACCCGCGGACTCACCGTCTGGCTGCCTTTCCTTGAGGGCGCAATTGGCACCCTGCTCGTCCTGGTGCTGGCGGGCGGCAGCATCGCCTTTCAGGGCGGATTGTTCGGCAAGCCCAAAGCTACTGCATGAGTGCAAGCCTCGAAACGGTTGGGGGCACAGACTGCTAAGGCCGACTCTTCCATACCACCAGCAACCAGGTGACGACAAGCAGCGACCCCATCTACACGGGGAATCCCCAATGTCAACTCAAGATGACATCCAACGAAGTGTCTTGCCGATCCCTGACCAGCAGTATGTCGGCTTGCCGGCGATCAGCCGCCTCTGACGCCACCCATCTGCCGCCCGAGGAACTTCGAGAAGCCCATCGCCTTCTGAAGATAGGAGAAGCCAGCAACAATGAAAACGAAGAAGCGCTTTCTCTCAGCAGGGATCGCCCTGGCAGCGACTGCTATCGTGGTGTTCGTTGTTCTCAGCGCCGCCGCGCCGGCTTTCTCGGCAGCACTCACGGGCATGGTTGCGCCGGCAAGCACGCCAACTCCGAAACCGGGGGACGTCATCCCCCTCCAATCGATCGCGGGGCTGACCTCACTCAACGCCACGGTGACGCTTCAAGTGAACGGTCTGATCGATGGCCAGCGTGCCCAGGGTGACCTCACGGCGCTGCTGGCGACGAATGACCAGAGCAAGAGCCAAGTCACCGTGTCGGGCAGTCTGCTGGGCCAACTCGCCGCCCAGGTCGGTGGGTCGCTGGTCGGTCTGTTCACGCCGTCCAAGGTGGACATCTACAAGGTCCCCGAAGGTACCTACATTGTGGTCAACGGCTTGTTCCCCGTGTGCGTCAAGCCTGAGGCCCTCAATGCGACTGCCGCGCTGGACGAGATGAGTCCGGCGGGCCTGCTGAGCATGTTGACCAGCAGTGACGTGGCCCGCGGCAAGCTGGTCGGCCAGGAGACGCTGAGCGGCAAGGCGGTCAAGCACTATGTGCTCGACGGAGCGGCTTTCCTCGCCGCCGCCCAAGCGAGCACCGATCCGAAGCTGAGAGCCTTCGGCGAATCGCTTTGGTCGGCGGAAGACGCCCACCTGTACGTCGACGCCAAGACCGGCTATCCGGTGGCCTTCAGCGGCAACTTCAGCGGCGCCTACGAGCCGCTCCAGTTCGAAGGCGACTTTGGCGTCCAGATCGAACTGACCGGCGTCAACACCAATCCACCGGTGGCCTTGCCTGCCTCGTGCAACAACCCGATCTCGCGATAGGTAGGACGAAGTGG
>JALHUE010000264.1 GCA_022866145.1 Anaerolineales bacterium
AGATCCAGGTGCAAGACAGTGGGCGCGGGATCGACTCGCAGGCACTCGACCGTGTCTTTGACCGGTTCTGCCGCACCGACCCTTCACGTCAGCGGGAAATCGGTGGCTCCGGTCTGGGCTTGGCCATCGCCCGCTCGATCGTCGAGGCGCATGTCGGCCGGATCTGGGCAGAGAGCGCCGAAGGGCGCAGCGCATCCCTCATCTTCACGTGGCCGGCCGCCTCCGCAGCCCGCCCTCCCATGGGCTGAGATCGGGGAAGCAGGTGTGACCCGGATCCCGGGCTGAGCAGGCATGACCCTGTGTGTACTGTCGCCCCCGCGCCTGCGGGGGCCCAGGGCTGCGCGGGCTGGAGGCCCGCCCTGCAGCCCTATCCTGGATCCCCGCCTCCGCGGGAATGACGCTGTGCGTCCTGTCGCCCCTGTGCAGGCAGGCAGGCATCCGAGGAGCGAGGGGCATGGTCTTGCGGCCATGCCGTGAAGACCGCGCGACCACCTGTGCTTGACGCTCTTTGTCTCCGGGTGATAAGATGCCCGCGGGCACCGGTTCGTGACGGGAAGCACACAATCGATGTATCTGAGCGGCAGCAAGTGGAACACGCGCAAGAAGCGACGGCGCGCCAATCCCTGGCGCGTATTGCTCTTGCTGTCCCTGATTGCTGCCGCCGTCTACGTCGAGCGCACCATCGTACCGGCCCTCCCCCCGTTGTTTGTCCTGACCCCGACCCCGACCCGCAGCCCGGCCTCCTACGTGCTTGAAGCCGAGAGCCTGTTCCAGTCCGGCAAGCTCGAGCAAGCCGAGGCATCCTACCGGGAGGCCATTGCGGTTTCGCCCGAGGACCCGCTGATCTACACCAACCTGGCCCGACTGCAGGTGTTTGCCGGGAACTACGTCGGGGCTGAGACGTCGGCGCGCAATGCGCTGCTGCTCAACCCCAACCTTGCTCCAGCCCACGCCGTGTTGGGCTGGGCGCTGGATTTCCAGGGTGGGGAGCGGGTGGTTGACGCCCGGGCGGCGGTGGAGCGGGCCCTGCAGCTCGATCCGAACTTGGCTTCGGCCTACGCCTACTATGCCGAAGTCCTGATGGACATCAGCCCAGAGAACTACCAGGATGCGCTGCAGGCGGCCCGCCATGCCGTCGCCCTGGATCCGAACCTGTTGGATGCACACCGAGCACTCGGCTACACCTGGGAGCGGACACAGAACTACGACCAGGCACTGGAATCGTATCAAACCGCCTTGCGCATCAACCCAAACCTGGCGATGCTGCACCTGGCGGTGGGCAACATGAAGCTCAACCAGCAGGACACCAACGCCGCCATTGAGAGCTATCTCAAGGCCAGCACCTTGTCGCCCACCGACTCGGAACCGCTGACGCTGATCGCCCTGGCCTATGCCCGGGTGGGTGAGTACGGCAAGGCGAGCCAGTATGCGGCCAACGCCGCCGAGAAAGACCCCGGCAGCCCGTACTTGCACGGGGATCTCGGGCGGATGTACTACAAGAACAACGAATTCGACAAGGCGGTCCGCTCGTTCTCCCTGGCCATCCAGGGAGGGACTACCGAGAGCGGCGCCGTCGTCAAAGGGCTGCCTCTCGACCCCGGGGACCGCAAGTCGGTCGAGTTCTACTACACCTATGGCCTGGCGCTGGCGAAGCTGGGCAACTGCGACCCGGCTATCCAGATCTTCGAAGCCCTGCTGCGCGGCGTGCCGGCCGACGAGATCGCCGTGGCCAATGCGACCGAGGGGCTGGTGATTTGCGACGTGATCCAGCCCACCCCCACGCCGCCGATCGAGACTGGCTAGGCGTCGGCATGCAGCTCAAGGGCGAACAGCTGCAGTTCGGCCGGAACCGCCGGCTCAAGTACGGCCGGATCGCGGTCCTGCTCGGCCTGATCGTTGCCGGGGCCGTACTGCTGTGGATGGTGGAAACCTCCCGCATCGACCCCCCGTTCGTTCCCGCCCCGACGCCGACCCGCTCGGCGGTCTCCTTCGCCCAAGAGGGGGAAGCGCATTTCTCTTCGGGCAATCTGCCGGAGGCGATCACGGCTCTGCAAAACGCGGTACGCCTTAGCCCGGACGACGGCCAACTGCAGGCTGAACTCGCCCGCATCCAGACCTACGCCAGCGAGCTTCAGCCCTCGCTGCAGCAGCGGCGGGAGCTGCTGGCGCAGGCGCGGGAGACGATCGATCAGGCGATCCAGGTTGCCCCGGAGGACCCTTTCGCCCATGCCGTGCGGGCCCTGACCTTCGATTGGTCGGCCTCGGCTGAAGGGGGCGGTGAGCTGCGCGAGGCCTACCTCGCCGAGGCGGAGACCTCGGCCGTGCGGGCCCTGCAGCTGGCAGGGGACGATCCGGTGCTGCACAGCCTGGCGCAGGCCTTCTATGCCGAAGTCATCGTCGACCAGCAGCGGTTCGTCGAAGCGGCTGACCTGGCCGCCCAGGCTGCAGCCCAGGCGCCCAACTCGATGGATGTCCATCGGGTGTACGGGACGGTGCTGGAGGCCAACGGACTGTACCGCCAGGCGATTGAAGAGTATCAGCGAGCAACGGAGATCACCCCCAATCTGACCTTCCTGTACCTGCGGATCGGCGCCAACTATCGCCGCCTGCGGGACATCGAGCGCGCCCTGGAGGCCTTCGATCAGGCGGCCCGCATCAATACCCAGGTTGAGATCCAGAACCCGGGACCGTTCATCGCCATCGGCCGAACCTATATGCAGGACGGCGAGTTCTTCGTCGCGGCCCGCAACGTCGAGCGGGCGCTAGCGATCGACGAAGGCAACCCGGAAATCTACGGCTTCCTGGGGATCATCTACTACAAGGCGCGCAACTACGAGAGCGCCCTGGATGTGCTGCGCTGCGCCGTCGACGGCTGCAGCCAGGAGGACAGCCGGCGCATGCTGTGCCAGTTCGCCCTGGGGTGCGATCCGGATGACCCCCAGGATGCCGTGGCCCCCCTGCACGGCCGGGAGGTGGCTGGCCTGCCCCTCGGCCCGAGCAGCCTCGAGTACTA
>JALHUE010000265.1 GCA_022866145.1 Anaerolineales bacterium
GTGGCGCGGGCCCACCATCTGAACAGCGTCGAGAACGCCCGCCAGGCACACCAAGAACACGAGGCGATACTGCTCGCCTTCCAGTCGGGCGACATCTCCAGGGTTGAGCAGGCGCTGACGGCCCACATCAGCAACGTCAAAGCGCGCATCCTCGAGCTGCTTGAGGCGCGGGGCGGGAGGCTGTAGGCGTGCAGGGACCGGTCGCCGAGCGAAGGGTTCTCAAGTCCTTCCGCCTGGACGGCCGGGCGGCGATCGTCACTGGGGCCGGCCGCGGCCTCGGGCTGGCGATGGCCCGGGCGCTGGCAGAGGCCGGCGCCAGCCTGACGCTGGTCGATGTCAACCAGGAAGACCTCGACCAGGCGGCGGCCACGTTGCGCGCCGATGGCGCCCAGGCTCTGCCGGTACTGGCCGACGTGACCTCGGCTCCCGAGGTCGAAGGCCTTGTTCGGCAAACGGTGAGTGCCTACGGCGGCGTGCACATCCTGGTGAACAACGCCGGTGTGACGACCCGCTCGCCGTTCGAGGACCTGGAAGAAGCGGACTGGGAGAAGGTGCTGCGCGTCAATCTGGGCGGCATCTATCAGTGCTGCCGCTGGGCGGCGCGCCAGATGATCCAGCAGGAAGGTGGCACGATCATCAACGTTGCCTCGATCTCGGGTTTGGTGGGCAATCGCGGTGGCAACAACAGCCACTACTGCGCCAGCAAGGGCGGCGTGATCGCCCTGACGCGGTCGCTAGCCGTCGAATGGGCCCCCAAGGGGATCCGGGTGAATGCCATCGCACCCGGATATTTCGTCACTCCCATGACCGATCGCCTGAAGCAGCGCGATCCGGCTTTCTACAACGAATTGATCGGGCGGGTGCCGCTCGGGCGCTTCGGCAACGACCACGACCTGGCCGGCGCCGTTGTCTTTCTGGCGAGTGACGCTTCGGCGTTCATCTCGGGCCATGTTCTCGTCGTCGACGGCGCGTATACGGCGTGGTGAGGAGCAGGGTCAATGGGTCAAGTCCTGGTGCCTGAACCCTCCGGCCCGCGAGTGCGGGAACTATTGCGGGCGCAGTCCGACGTGCGCCGGCGCTGGCTGCAGGCCGCCGCCATCTGGATCGTGCTCGGCCTGCTGGTGCTGGCGGCTTCGCTGCTGTCGCCGGTCTTCCTCACCCCGCGCAACATCACCAACATCCTCAAACAGGCGGCGCCGCTGGGCATCCTGGCCGTCGGCGAGACGCTGGTCATCCTGACCGGCGGGATCGACTTATCCGTGGCCTCGGTGATGGCCTCGGTCTCGATCTTCGCCGCTGGGATCACGGACGGCCAGGACGAGCTGGTGGTGCCGGTCGTCGCCTTCTGCCTGGTGTTCTCGATCCTGGTTGGCCTGGGCAATGGGCTGATGGTGACCAAGCTCAGGATCCCGCCGTTCATCGCCACGCTGGGCATGATCCTGGTGGTGCAGGGCGTCCGCTTCGTGTACTCCAAAGGCATGCCAAAGACCTACATCCCGGATGTCCTGCGCTTCTGGGGCAGGGACTCGCTGGGCCCGGTTCCCATGGCGCTGATCATGTGGATGGTGATCGTCGTGATTGCCGGCTTCGTGCTCTCGCGGACCACCTTCGGTCGAAGGCTGTACGCCGTGGGAGGCAATGCCCGGACGGCCTATCTCTCGGGCGTGAACGTCGATGGCGTCAAGATCGCCGCCTACACCGCCTGCAGCTTCCTGGCCGGAATTGCCGGCCTGATCCTGGTAGGGTACGTTGGCACCGCCGACAACTGGCTGGGCAACGGCTACGAGCTCAACGCCATCGCCGCGGTCGTCATCGGCGGCACGGCCTTCGAGGGTGGCAAAGGAGGGCAGCTAGGGACGGTCGCCGGGGTGCTGATCCTGACGGTGCTGTTCAACCTGGTGCTGATGCTGCAGTTCGATGAAGAAGCGCGGCGGATCGTGAAAGGCGTGGTCATCCTCCTGGCGGTTGCGCTGTATGCCCGTCTGCGCACTCGCCGCTAACGTGTCGTCAGATGGCAACTTCTGAGTTGATCACCCCGAAAGGAGGTGGAGACAGAGCCAAGGCTGACCCGACTAGCAAGTCCGTGAGAGATGCTCGTCAAAATTCCAAGGAGGACTAGGAAGATGTCTGGCCGAAAGAGCATGTTGTTCGTTTCCTTGCTTGTAACGTTGGGATTGCTGATCGGGGCCTGTGCCCCGGCGGCGCCCGCCACTGAAGCGCCTGCGGCACCGCCTGAACCGGCGGCAACCGAAGCACCTGCGCCGACTGAGGCGGCCGCCCCGGCTGGCCCGATCGTGGTTGCGCCGGATGCCGAGGGCATGATCGACACCACGCCCTTCGCCACGGATCCGCCGTACACGATCTGCTTCAGCAAC
>JALHUE010000266.1 GCA_022866145.1 Anaerolineales bacterium
CCAGGCCACCATCGGTGCCTCGCGCACATCGGCGATCGTGTAGCGGTTGCGCTTCTGGGCGTACGGGTTGTGATAGGCGTTGATGTGATTCTTGACGGACACATGGGCCATCTGCTCGACCGTGGTGCCGAACTCCTTCATGTGGCGCGTCACCATCATGGCGTAGTAGCCCGAATAAAAGCCGCCGACCGGATAGTCCCACGACACATCCGAGGCCAGGGCGATGAACTCGTTGCCCTTCCAGGTCTCGACATGGCTCATGGTCTCGAATCCGTAGGCGACGCAGACATCCATATGTCCGGAGGCGATCGACTTCCAGGCTTCCTGCAGGCACAATCCGCCGGTGGCTCCCCCGCCCTCGACGCGGTGGCCGGGCTTCGGGCACAGCCCGAGGTAGTCCTGGGCCATGATGCCGGCCATCAGCTGGCGGGAGAAGTGATCCGAGAAGTACGAAGCGACCGATCCATCGACGCAGCGGGTGAAGGTGGGAAAGTCAAGGCCCAGATCGCCGATGGCGTAGTCATAGGCCTCTTTGATGATCGCCTGGAACGTCCGGTCGGGCCTGGCTTTGGCGAATTTCGATACGCCGCCGGAGACGACGTACACTGGTCGCATGGGCTCCTCCTGGCTGAGCGGTTGGGGGGATTGTACTTCCGGTCGCGCCCAAACGAAATCCGCGGCGCTTGCGACACCTCCGCCCTTGTGATACTTTCCGATACGCACCAGGAGATCGGCCGATGACCGACCGCATCGAGGAACTCCCGCTCGACGCCACCCACGACCCGCCCAGGGAGCTGCCGCTCCCCGTGCTGCTGCGGGTGCTGTTTGGCGGGATGGTCAGCCAGATGGGGTGGGTGTTCCTGGGATTCGGCCTGATCTTCGTCTGGATCTTCGTCCTAAACGTCGACTTCAGCGGGCCGCTGCGGCTGCTGACCCGCCAGGTCGAGGGCCCAGGCCAGGTCAGCGCCGTCGAGCCCACCGGATTCTCCGAAGGGGGCGACGACGACACGCCGGGTACCCCCGTCTACCGCATCACCTACCAGTTCCGGGGTCCCGGCGGCCGTGTGTACGATGGGGCCTCGTTCTCCACCGGCACCGATCTGCAGTCGGGCGATACCGTCAGGGTCGAGTATGCCGCCTCCAGGCCAGAGAGTTCCCGCATTCTGGGTTTGCGCCAGGCGCCGGTGCCGATGATCGCGCTCTTCGTCCTGATCTTCCCGTTGATCGGGTTGGGCATGGTCGTGTACAGCCTGAAGGAAGGGATCAAGGGCGCCCAGCTGCTGCGTGGCGGACGATTGGCGCCCGGGACTCTGCTCTCGGCCGAACCGACCTCGATGACGGTCAACAACCGTCCGGTGATCCGCCTGACTTTCGACTTCACCGACCAGGAAGGCGGCCTGCACGAAGTGGTCACGCGGACGGCACAGGCTCACCTGCTCCAGGACCAGAAGGATGAGTTGGTGCTGTACGATCCATCCAATCCAGAATATGCCGTGATGCTCGACTCCCTGCCCGGGTCGCCGCGCATCGGGCCGGCCGGGGAACTGCAGATCGACTCGCCATGGATCGCCTACGCCTTGACGATTGTGCCTGCCCTGA
>JALHUE010000267.1 GCA_022866145.1 Anaerolineales bacterium
AGGCTCGAATACTTTGCCAAGCCCGCCGTGATGCTCATCCTGATCTTCGGGCTGATCTTGTATGGGGAGATCCTGCCGTCCCCGATCGGCTGGCTGTTCCTAGCTGGTCTGGGGTTCTCCCTGCTCGGCGACGTCTTCTTGATGCTGCCTGCCAACCGCTTCATCCCAGGGCTGCTCGCCTTTCTTGCAGCTCACCTGCTGTACGTCGTGGCGTTCAATCAGGGTGGCCCGGTCGTCAGTCCCGCGAGCGCCGCCTTCGCCCTGTTGGTCGCCGCCATCGCCGTTCCGATCCTGGTCCGCATCCGGCGGGCGTTGCTGCTGGCTGGCCGGGCGAAACTGTGGCCACCCGTGGCCGTGTACGGCGTGGTGCTGGCGGCAACGCTGTGGTCGACGTGGTGCACCACCCTCCGCCCCGAGTGGCCCTGGGCCGGCGCCCTGTTGGCGGCAATCGGCGGCGGGCTGTTCTTCGTCTCCGACGCCCTGAACGCCTGGGAGCGCTTTGTGGACCGGTTCACGGCCTCCCGCCTGCTCGTCATGGTTTCCTACCACCTGGCTCAGTACCTGATGGCCGCCGGTGTCGTCCTGGCGGTGGCTGCCGGCGCAGGCTGAGCCTGTGGATTTCGCCAGAGCTAACAGGCGCAGTCCAAACTCCTGTTGAACCGACCCAGGCCACGCTACTCGAGCGGGATGGACCCGTCGAGCCAACGCCTCAGCCCGGCTCGCCCTTTCCAGGGAACCGCCCATGGGAAGGTTCTCCCCTTCCCCCCTCAGCCGGAAGGCGCGCGGTTGTCTAGAATGCCCTGACACAATCGCAGGCACCCAACAGCCGCATAGCAGGAGTCCAAGGCCAGACGAGAAAGCCCCCCATGAGATGTCTCCCTCCGAGGTGGTCGACAAGTTCGTCAAGGGTACCGAGCCCAAGCTGAAGGTCAAAGCGCAATTTGAGATCAAGAAGGGCGACACAGCCAGCGCGATTGTCCTCAAGTGCTACGGCTCCGCCGCCAAGGGCAAGTGGAAGGCGATGTCCGAGGCCAACAAGGCCGTCATCGGGGACAACCCGGGCGCCATCCGCGCCGGCCAGGCGCCGCAGATCCCCGAGCTGTGGCCCGGCAGCCTCTGGAGCGAAATCTGCGGGGCCGCCCCGGTCGGCACGGGTCGCGGGCTCGAGTTGGTACGTGCAGCCCGAGGTCAGGCCGGCACGAACACCTGTTGGCGCAGGCTGTGCACCGGGGTGTCCGGCGTCCGCAGGTAGCTTCCAAGAATTGGATAGGCCGATCGAATCCGATCGGCGAGCTCGAGGGCGATGCAGCGAATCGAGAAGTGGGCGTTCTCTGCCGAGCGCAGCTCGCAGAAGTGAAAGGCCTCGCGCAGGTTCATGCTGAGCACGACTCGACGGTAGTACCCATTTGGGACGACATAGGAGGCGACATCCGGGTTCCAGGCAGCCAGCTCCTCAAACGCCTCGCCGGCAGCGGTCATTGCCGCCCGGTACCGTTCGCCGAAACCGCTATCCTGGATCAGGCGGGGAACGGCGTAGCCGAGCCGAGCGGTGAGCGGTTGCGGAACCTGCGTCATCATCCGGTGACGCTTGAGCTCGAAGAAGGACCCCTGATCGGTCGTGACCTCGACCGTCAGACCCGCCAGCTCCAAGGCGCGGGGGGCGGCGTCATGGGGCCCGCGCCCTCCCAGCAGCGCCTCGGCCAGATCCCGCCGCGCCCGCGGCTCAAGAGCCTGCACCTGATTGATTTCGCCGCGGAAGTCCGCCCCGGCTGAGGGGTACAGGCCTGCCGCCAGCACGCGCGATTCCCCGCTCGGATCAGAATCGAAGAGCATGACGCCTTCGGAGGCGGCGAAGGCCGGAGGGAGGGCCGGACGGAGCTGAGGCACCCCCGAAGCAACCTCCCCGGGAACGGCATACTTGAGCAAGGTCGGCACCTCAGCCAGGCAAGCCTGCTTGAGCTCGGCGGCGAGCGCCCGTACTTCCTGCAGCGGGTGTGCCAACATTCTGCGGAGGGCATTTTCCAGGACGCGAGCGTTGACCGTCATTCCCACGTTGGCGAACACAGCCGCCGGAAGGAGAAAACGACAGGCGTCGACGTAGCGGGAGCGAATCCGCCCGTCCCAGCGGTCTTCGCCCTCGCCCGGGCTACGGGGATACAGCGCCCGCACAACGGGCTTCACCACCTGAAGCGAATCGACGTACGCTTCCATCAGGTTCGCGCAGGCCTGCCGAAAGGCCGCCTCGAACCGCGTACCGCTCACCTCCTGCGGCACATGGAAGCCGTCGATGGACCACACCTGATAGCGGGTGGACTTCTCGGTGTAGGAGGCGAGCCGGCTGTGCTCGATTGCCTCGACCGCCAGCCGCGAGACGTTTTCGAAGGCAACATGGAGCACCGCATGCTCGGCCACCGAAGCATGGCCGTACCCTACGACCCACTTCTCATGAAACGCCGCCGAATCGGCGTCGGTCAGTTCGGCAGCGATCTGCTCGAACGTCTGCGGCGAGCGCGAGGTCTTGGCGAAGGCGACCGCGATCGTCTCGGGGCTAAGCTGCTTGGGGTCGAGCAAGTAGATCCGGCGGCTCCGATCACCCATTGTCGCCCTCCTCGACGGCCAGCATCGCCCGCGCACGGCCGATGTCACGGGCGATCTGCTCCAGCAGCGCCTCCGGCCCGTCGAAGCGCCGCTCATCCCGCAGGCGTTCGATGAACACCAACCGCACTTCCTGGTCGTACAAGTCACGGTCGAAATCCAGCAGGTGGGTTTCAATGATCGGCCTCGGCGTATGTTCTTCGAACGTCGGCCGGAAGCCGATGTTGGTCACAGCCTGCCATCGCTCATCCAGCACATCTGCCCAACAGACGTACACCCCGCTCCCCGGGTAGGCACGCTCCTCCCAGATCGCCAGATTGGCGGTCGGGATTCCCAGCCGCCGCCCTCGGCCGGCACCGCGCATCACTTTGCCGGGAATCAGGAAGTGCCGCCCCAGGTAGCGCCGCGCCCGGCCGACGTCGCCCGAGCGTAGCGCTTCGCGGACGCGGGTGGAACTCACGACCTCGCCGTCCACATGAAGCGGAGGGACCACCTGCACCTGGAATCCAGCCTGCAAGCTGCGCTGCTCGAGGAAGCGACGATTCCCCTCCCGGCCGTGGCCAAGGGCGAAGTCCTCACCGATGAACAACCGGCGCATCCGAAGTTGAGCGAGCATGCGCCCAAGGAACTCGGAGGCGGGGATGGCTGCCAGCTCCTGGTCGAACTGGAGGGAGACGACATGGTCGACGCCGAGCTGGTGAAGCAGGTCGGCCTTCTCCTCGACCGTCGTGATATACAGCGCGGGCTGGCGCCCCCGCAGAACGACGGAAGGATGCGGGAAGAAAGTGACAACCACCGACGGTGCGGACGCTGAACGGGCCGAATCGACCATCGCCTGGATTAGGCGGGCATGGCCCAGATGGACCCCGTCGAACGATCCCATGGTGACGTGGCTTCCCGCCAGGCCGAGAGCTGTGTATTGCTGGAAGGATTGCAGCAGAGTCATCTAAGAGATAAACACCTTGTGGGGGTGCCAGCTACGTCCGTCCGGGGCAGCCTGCAGGATGGCGACCAACTCGCCATCGCTATCCAGCGCCTGGGCCATTCCGGAACAGATCTGGCTGCTCAGGAATCCGCGCCCATTGCGCAGCAGAGTGATCGTGGCCTCGTCGACCGGTAGGCGGGGCATCCCGGGAAGCGCCTCGGTGGCAGGCAGGGCATACCGCCACCAGGCCGGAGGCTCGCCTGCTTCGTGCGCCGCGAGCGACCGGAAGGTCAGTTCCAGTTCCGCCAGGGGGACCGCCTCCTGCAGACGGAAATGGCCGGACGAGGTCCGGCGCAAGGCCCGCAGGTGCCCTCCGCTTGCCAACACCTGGCCCAGGTCGTGGGCCAGCGTCCGGATGTACGTCCCGGCTGAGCACTCGATTTCCAGGGACAAGTCGGGGGGCTGGTAGCCGGTGACCGCCAGTTTCCGAATTTCGATCGGACGCGCCGCCAAGGCTGGGGGTTCACCGCGGCGCGCCAGCTGGTAGGCCTTCTTCCCCTGAACCTTCACTGCGCTGTAGGGAGGCGGGGCCTGCTCGATCCGGCCGCGGAAGCTGTGCAGCGCCTGCTCGATCGCCTCGAGCGGGGGGATCGGTCCGCCAGCGGAGACAACCTCCCCATCCGAGTCATAGGTGGTGGTCGCCACGCCGAAGCGCACAACCGCTTCGTAGGCCTTGTCGCAGGCCGAGAGATACTCGCTCAGCCGCGTGGCGGCGCCCAGGCACAAGACAAGCACGCCCGAGGCCCGCGGGTCCAGCGTGCCAGCGTGGCCCACCTTGCGTATGCCGGTCCCCTTGCGCACAACGTGCACGATCTGGTGCGAGGTCGGGCCGACCGGCTTGTCCACGATCAGCAGGCCGGACTCCTTCAAGCCATGCCCCTGTTACGCCCCGAGAGGGCTGGGCGGGTTGTCTGCAGCACGCGTTCGACCACCTCCTGCAGGGTTCCACTGAGCATGGCGCCGGCGGCAAGCTCATGACCGCCCCCGCCGAAGGAAGCCGCAATCCGGGACACGTCCATGCCGGCGCGAGCCCGCCAACTCACCTTGACTCTGCCCTCCGGCTGCTCGACGAAGATCAGGGTGATATCGGCGCCGTCGATGGTCATCAGCAGGTTGATCAGGTCAGCGTCGTCGCTGCCGACGTAGCCGGCCAGGCCGCGGTCCTCGAGGTTGAGGCTCGCCCATAGCATGCGCCCTTCCCGCTGCAGCCGCGCCAATCCCAGGCCCCAGTAGCGGGCCGCGGCCAGGGAATGACGATTCAGGGTCTGGTCGAAGATTTCGGCCAGCGGCGCGCCCAGCTCCATCAGGTCGGCAGCCTGGCGCAGCAGGTCCGGGCCGACCCCGGGAACGCGGAAACCGATCGTGTCGGTGACGATCCCGGCGAGCAGGTTGCTGGCGACCGGCGAGTCGACCGTCAGGCCGAGTTCCGGCAGAAGGGTAACCAGCAGGCTGGCCGTCGCCGACGCCTGCTCGTCCACCAGGTTGAGGCGGGCGAATCCGGTATTGGTCGGATGGTGGTCGATGTTGATGTCCGGCTGACGGGGCAGAAGGCTGGGGTCCAATCCCATGCGGTCGATGTCGGAGCAGTCGACGCAC
>JALHUE010000268.1 GCA_022866145.1 Anaerolineales bacterium
CCCTGGGGGAGGTGGCGGGGGTGGCCCAGTTGCTGCCCGAGATCGTGCGCCTGACCGGCGCCACGGCCGTGATCGCGCCCATCGATCGGACCGAGTCTCTGCCCCTCGGTCTGGTGGGGCAACTGCGGGGATGGCTCGAAGGCCAAGGGGCGGCCGTGGTTTTCCCCCGCCCGTTCTGCACTCTGACCGAAACCCAGTACAACCGGACCCCAAACGTCGAGCACTACGATCACCCGCTGATCCGCCGCTTCGCGGCTCACTTTGGCCGGCCCAAGTTCGACGTTCAGGTCGCCGGAGGGCACATCCAGAAGATCGAGATCGTGCGCGAAGCCGCCTGCGGCTGCAGCCATCATGTGGCCGAGGAGCTGGTGAACGTCCACGTCGACGAGGCCATCGAACAGGCCGGCATGCTGCACCACCATTTCCCGTGCTTGGCGAGCATGAACCAGGAAGCGGACTACGGCGACACGCTAATGCATATCTCCGGGGACTGCCTGCGGGATGCGCTTAAGGAAGAGATCCGCCAGCACCTGTCCCCGACGCCCTACGTGCGGCCCCACGGTCGAAGCGAAGACGTCGCCAGCGAGAGGAGAGAGCCCGGATGGAACGCCTAGTCATGAATATCCCAGCCCTGTATGGCGATCACCACACGACTGCCGTCCGCAAGCTGTTGGAGCCGATGGATGGCGTGGCCGAGATCCTCGCCAGTTCCGCCGCGCATCAGCTTGTGGTCAAGTACTACCCAACGGTCGTCACGCAGGCAGAGATCGTGAAGGCCCTGGAGAATCAGGGATACGTCGCTGGCGCTCCGGAGCCGGCTTTCGCCCTCCCCTTGGGCGAGCGCTCCGGGCGCCACACCGCCATCCTGTCCGGCACTGGCGAGTCGATGGCCTTTGCTGAGCAGTCTCCCACGCTGCAGGGGCGAGCCCTGTGGCCGTGTCCCGGTTTCGAAATTCAGCACATTCCCAAAGAGTGAGTAGGCCAAAGGAGGACCGACCGCCATGCCCCCAGTGAAAAGCAAGAAAGCGCGCACACCCCAGGAACGATCGCTCGACCCCGCCGCTCAGCAGATGCTGATCCGAGCCGATGCGCTTGGCCTGGACACGGCGTTCTCCCGCGCCGAGCAGATGGCACCCTGCCCGATCGGGTCGACCGGATCGTGCTGCAAGCTCTGCTTCATGGGCCCGTGCCGGCTGGTCAAGGATGGACAGACCGGTGTGTGCGGCGCCACCATCGATACTATCGCTGCCCGCAACTTCGCCCGGGCCGTCGCTGCTGGCGCTGCCGCCCACTCCGATCACGGCCGCGACCTGGCCCTGACCCTGCGGGCCGTCGCCAAGGGAGAGGCCAAAGGCTACAAGATCCGAGACCCGTACCGGTTGGAGCGGGTTGCCCGCAAGCTGAAAATCCCGACCGAAGCCCGGCCGGTCAGCGACATCGCCCTCGATGTCGCCGAGACCTGTCTAGCGCAGTTTGGACAGCAGACCGGCGAAGTGGCGCACGTCGACTCCGCCCCGCCCAAGCGCAAGCAGCTGTGGCGCGAGCTCAAGCTCGCCCCGCGCGGGATCGACCGCGAGATCGTCGACGTGCTGCACCGGACACATATGGGCGACGACCAGGACCCGGAGCACATCCTACATCAGACGCTGCGAACGTCGCTGGGCGATGGTTGGGGCGGGTCGATGATCGCCACCGATCTCTCCGATATCCTCTTTGGCACCCCCAGCCCGCTCGTCTCGCAGGTCAACCTCGGGGTACTGCGGCACGACGAGGTCAACATCGTCGTCCACGGCCATGAGCCAACCCTGTCGGAGATGATCCTGGCGGCCACGACCGACCCCGAGCTGATCGAGTACGCCGGGACCAAGGGCGCCAAGGGGATCAACCTGTGCGGTATCTGCTGCACCAGCAACGAGACCCTGATGCGCCAGGGCGTTCCGTCGGCCGGCAATTTCCTGCATCAGGAGCTGGCCATCATCACCGGGGCCGTCGAGGCCATGGTGGTCGACGTGCAGTGCATCATGCAGGCGCTGCCCGACCTGGCCAAGAAGTTCCACACAGAAGTCATCACGACCTCGCCCAAGGTGAAGATCACCAACGCCACGCACATCGAGTTCGACGAGCAAAACGCCTACGAGATCGCCAGGACCATCGTGCGCCGGGCGATCGACAACTACCCCAACCGGGGCGAGGTCGACATCCCGGACGTGTCCTCGGACGTTGTGCCGGGTTTCTCGCACGAATACATCAACTACATGCTGGGCGGCTCCTACCGCTCCTCGTTCCGCCCGCTGAACGACGCCATCATGAGCGGCCGTATCCGGGGCGTGGTGGCCGACGTCGGCTGCAACAACCCGCGCACAACCCAGGACGCCTCACACGACTACCTGGTGCGGGAGTTTCTCAAGAATGACGTGCTGGTGGTCGAGACCGGCTGCGGCGCCATCGCTAGCGGCAAGTTCGGCTACCTGCTGGGCGAGGCGGCGATGGAATGGGCCGGCCCCGGCCTGCGCGAGGTCTGCGAGGCCACCGGCATGCCGCCCGTCCTGCATATGGGCTCGTGCGTCGACAACTCCCGCATCCTGACCGTGCTCACCCAGGTCGTGGAAGAAGGCGGCCTGGGCGATGACATCTCCGAGGTGCCAGCCGTTGGGATCGCGCCGGAATGGATGAGCGAGAAGGCGCTGGCTATCGCCTGCTACTGCGCCGCCTCGGGCGCCTACGTGATCATGGGCATCCATAGCCCGGTCGCAGGCAGCGATGAGGTCACCCGCATCCTCAGCCAGGACTGGGAGAAGAAGCTCGGCGGCAAGATCGAGTTCGTCGTCGAGGACGCCGAGATGGTGCGGCGGGCGCTGGAGCACATCGACAAGAAGCGGGCGGCCTTGAAGCTGCCCCCGTACGACCCCACCCGCTTCGGGCGGAGCGGAGACGCCCGCATGCTCAAGCTGATGGAACTCGAACCGGAAGAACGCGCCGAAGCCCTGTACGGGCAGCCGGCCGGGGACTAGGAGCCAATCATGTCACGCTACATCGCCACCCACGCCATTCGGGGCGCCAACGATATCGTGCGCGAAGCCGAGGTCATGCTCGAGCGCGCCCTGGAGGAGAAAGGGCCCGACACCCCGGTCTCCTTCCCCAACACCGCCTACTACCTGCCGACGATCCTGGGCATGACCGGAATGGAGGTCACCACGATCGGCGGGTTGCAGCCGGCGTTGGAGCACGCCAAGGGGCTGCTGCATCCAGTGCCTCCCGATCGCCGCTGGACTCCGTACCTGGGTGAGACGCTGGACTCGGGCATGGCCACGCTGCTGGCCGAAGAAGTGATCATGGCCCTGCGGTTCGTCTACGAACTGCAGCCAGAATCCCTGCCCGGCTTCCAGCTGGCCGGCGGCACGGCCTACCCCTCCAAGAACGGCGACAACGGCCACGGCCACCTCAACGGCCCGATCGATGACATCCAGCTGCGCTCGTGGGGGATCCAACTGGTCGACGGGCGCATGCCCGGCTTCGCCGCCATCGTCGGCTGTGCCAAATCGAACGAGGTCGCGGTCAAGATCGTGCGCGAGCTGCAGCGGCGCAACATCCTGACCTTCCTGTGCGGCAACGTCAACGGGCGGAGCATCATCCATCAGCTCCAAGAAGAGGGTGTCGAGCTGGGCTATGACACCTACACCGTGCCCTTCGGGACGGACACCGTCTCGGCCATCTACCCGCTGGGTTTCGCCGTACGCTCGGCGCTGACCTTCGGCGGCATGAAGGGCGGCCAGGCCCGCAAGATCCTGCTCTACAACAAGAACCGCGTCTTCGCCTTCGTCCTGGCCCTGGGCGAGGTCGACGACCTGAAGTACGCCACCGCCGCCGGCGCCATCAACTTCGGCTTCCCGGTCATCGCCGATACGGTCATCCCGGAGATCCTGCCGACCGGCGTCACCACCTATGAGCACGTGGTGTCAATGCCGTTCAACGAGATCGAAGGCAAGGATGACCTGGAACGCGCCGAACGGCTGGTGCAGAAGTGCATCGAGATCCGGGGCGTCAAGGTCAAGGTCAGCGAGATCCCGATCCCGGTGCCCTACGGCTCGGCCTTCGAGGGCGAGGTCGTGCGCAAGAACGACATGCGGGTCGAGTTCGGCGGCAAGAACAGCCGCGCCTTCGAGTACCTGCACCTGGCCGACCTCGACAAAGTGGAGGACGGCAAGATCGAGATCGTCGGGCCCGGGTTCGAGGACACCCATCCGCAGGGCGCCATGGACCTGGGCATCATCATCAAGGTGGCCGGCCGCAAGATGGAGAAGGACTTCGAGCCCGTGCTCGAACGCCAGGTGCACTACTTCGTCAACGGCGCCTCCGGCATCCAGCACATCGGCCAGCGCGACATCGCCTGGATCCGCATCAGCCAGGCCGCCGCCGACAAGGGGTTCAACCTCAAACATTTCGGCGACATCCTGCACGCCCGCTTCCATGCCGATTTTGGCAGCATCGTGGATAAGGTCCAGGTCCAGATCATCACCGATCCCAAGCTGCACGCCGAGTGGCTGGACAAGGCCCGCCAGGCCTACGAAGAGCGCAATGTGCGAATCGGCTCGATGACCGACGAGAGCGTGGACACCTTCTACTCGTGCACACTGTGCCAGTCTTTCGCCCCGAACCACGTGTGCATCATCAGCCCCGAGCGCCTCGGCCTGTGCGGCGCCTACAACTGGCTGGATTGCAAGGCCTCCAACCAGATCAACCCTACCGGCCCCAACCAGCCGATCAAGAAAGCCGCACAGCTGGACCCCGTCAAGGGCTACTATGTCGGGGTCAATGAGTTCGCCCTCGGCGCCAGCCACCAACAGGTTACCGACGTCTCGATGTACTCGATCATGGAAAACCCGATGACGGCCTGCGGCTGTTTCGAGTGCATCGCCATGGTCATCCCCGAGGCCAATGGCGTGATGATCGTCAGCCGCGAGGACACCAGCATGACCCCGGCCGGCATGACCTTCTCGACCCTGGCCGGCATGGCCGGCGGCGGGCTGCAGACTCCGGGCATCATGGGCCACGGCAAGTTCTACATACTCAGCCCCAAGTTCATTTCGGCCGACGGCGGCTTCAAGCGGGTCGTCTGGATGTCGTCGGTGCTCAGGGAGCAGATGGCCGAGCAGCTCGAGAAAGTCTCCATCCGCGAAGGGGACCCGGACCTGCTCTCGAAGATCGCCGACGAGCGGATCTGCACCGACGTCGAAGGACTGATGCAGTTCCTGACGGACAAGAACCACCCGGCTCTGTCCATGCCCTCGTTGTTCTAGTCGCGGGCGGACACGGCTATCATAGTCTCGGGGGAGCTCCGGGCGCCTCTCAGCCGGGATGCGTTGGGAGGGCGGCCAGTCGCACAACGGGCCGCCCCTTCCACCCCACCGGCCGTCGTCCGCCCCCCCTGGCACGGAGGAACAGGCGCATGACCATCGAGATTCCCAAGGAGAAGTGGACGGGCAAGGTTCGCGAGGTCAGACTGGGTGCGACGAGCGCCGAAGGGGGGACCCGCAGCCGCCTCGTCACCCTGGGCGGAGATACCGCCCTGCCGCATCTGAGCTTCGAAGGCGCACTTCCGAATCCGCCGGTTCTGTCGGTCGAAGTCCGGGACCGCAAACCGGATGACTGGTCGCCGCTGCTGTACAAGGCCTGGGGCGAAGCCCTGCAGGATCCGGGGGAATGGGCCAAGGCGGCCGAGGCCGCCGGCGCCGACATGATCTATCTGTGCCTCAGCCTAACCGACGCCGAGGGACAGCGCCCAACCCCCGCTAAGGCCCGGGCCGCGGTGCGAAAAGTGCTCGACGCCACCGGCCTGCCCCTGGCTGTGGTCGGGCCCGGCCAGGCTGAGCTCGATAACGAACTCATGGTGCCGGTGGCCGAAGAGGCCAAAGGCGAGCGCATCCTGCTCGGCGTCTGCGAAGAGAAGAACTACCGCACCCTGGTGGCCGCCGCCCTGGCCAATGATCATCTGGTGCAGTCCAAGACTCCGATGGATGTCAATCTGTCCAAGCAGCTGGTCATTCTCATCCACGACATGGGCCTGCCGCTGGACCGGATTGTGATCGATCCGACCACCGGCGCCCTGGGCTACGGCATCGAGTACGGCTATTCGGTGATGGAACGGCTGCGGCTGGCCGCCCTGCAAGGCGACAGCATGACCCAACAGCCGATGATTGTCACCCCCGGCGAAGAGGCCTGGCGCGTCAAGGAAGCTCGCGTCGGCGAGGGCGTGCCCAAGGCCTGGGGAGACTGGGAACGCCGCAGCCTAAACTGGGAAGCCGTCACCGCCAATTCCCTGCTGTACGCCGGAGCCAACATCGTGGTGTTGCGCCATCCGGAGACGCTCAAGCGGCTGCGCGGCGTGGTCGACGGCCTGAAGGTCACGGCCTGAGGCCGCGGGAGGAATCGGATGGCACTCACCGGACTCGAAATCTACAAGCTCCTGCCGCAGACTAACTGCAAGGAATGCAGCTACCCCACCTGCCTGGCCTTTGCCATGAAGCTGGCTGCCAAGCAGGCGGAATTGAAGGCCTGTCCCTACGTCACCGAAGAGGCCAAGACCAAGCTCGAGGCCGCCTCGGCGCCGCCCATGCGCCTGATTGAGATCGGCTCGGCAGATCAGCGTCTGCAGGTCGGAAACGAGACCGTTCTCTTCCGCCATGAGAAGACCTTCTACCACCGACCGGGTCTGTTCTGGCGCCTGCGCGACAGCGAAAAGCCTGAAGACCTCAAGAAGAAGGCCGCCGAAGCCGATGCCTACCAGGTCGACTATGTCGGAATCAACCTGACCCTGGATGGCTTCGCCGTCGAGGCTGCCTCCGGCGATGCCAAGACCTTCGCCGCGGCCGTGGCCGTCGTGCACGCCGCCAGCCAGAAGCCCCTGATCTTGATCGCCCCCACCCCCGAACTGGCCAAGGCCGGGCTGGAGGCCGCCGGCGACAGCCGACCCCTGCTGCATGCCGCAACTGCCGACAACTGGCAGGCCATGGCGGAGATCGCCAAGGCGGCCAAGGTACCCCTGGTCGCCCGCGCCGCCGACCTGGACTCCCTCGCGGCCTTGACTGACAACCTGGCCAAGGCCGGCCTGGAGGATATCGTCCTGGATCCGGCGATCACGGGCTACAAGGACTCGCTCGAGCAGCTGACGATAGCCCGCCGCCTGGCGCTACGCAAGAACTTCCGTCCACTCGGTTTTCCGGTGATCACCTTTCCCGGCGCCACCGGCGCCGATGAGACCCTGCTGGCCGCCGAACACATCGCCAAGTACGCTGGTTTCATCGTGCTCGACACCTTTGACCCGGCGTCGTTCTACCCGCTGCTCGTGCTGCGCCAGAACATCTACACCGACCCACAGAAGCCGATCCAGGTCCAGCCCGGCGTGTACGAGATCAACAACCCGAACGCCGACTCGCCATTGATGGTGACGACCAACTTCTCGATCACCTACTTCGCCGTCGCCAACGAGGTCGAGGGCTCAGGCTGGCCGGCCTGGCTGGTCGTGGCCGACGCCGAGGGGATGAGCGTGCTCACCGCCTGGGCAGCCGGGAAGTTCGACGCCGAACGCATCGCCAAGTCGATCAAGGGCTTCGGCCTCGAGCAGAAGGTCAGTCACAAGAAGCTGTTGATCCCAGGCGCGGTGGCGGTACTGTCGGGTGAGCTAGAAGAGGAGCTGCCCGGCTGGCAGATCCTGGTCGGCCCGCGCGAGGCGGTGGACATCAGCGGCTACCTGAAGGCGACCTGGAAGAACTGATCGCCTGCGCTCGGCGCGCAGATGGGTACCTGTCGGTTGGATGGAGGTCAGGAATGACACTGAGATTGCCGAAGGCCTGGCGGGATCCGTATCTCGACTTCGACAGCCTTCAGGTGGCGCGGGCGGCCGCAGCCTGCCTGCAGTGCGGGGCGCCCGCGCCCTGCACCCTGGCCTGCGGACACCAGACGGACATCCCGCGGGTGATGCGCCTGGCCGGGCAAGCCGCCTGCGAGGGCCTGGCGCTGACCCGCTGGTTCTGGGGAACCGAGCAGATCGAGGCGGCCCGCATCGCCGACGCCATCACCGACAGCTACAACTAGGACCGATCAGGGGACCGGGTGCTCCGAGCCTCCGGTCCCCCTAGGAGCAGGCGAGAACGGCGAAATCGGCGGGAGGCACAAGTCCCGGGAGGCGAGAACACCGATCCAACCTCGCCGCCCCCGGTCTCTTCCCTCCGAGATCCCGATGACCGCCATGGGGCATGACCTTGGCCACGCACAAGGTCCGCATCCTTCCATCCGACTCGACCATTGAGGCGCCAACCGGCGCCCTGGTCGCTGAGGCGATTCAACAGGCGGGCCTCGAGATTGCGCAGCCGTGCGGCGGACAGGGGCGCTGCGGCCGCTGCGCCGTGTTGGTCGAAGGCGGCGCGCGCCGCCGCTCCAGCCTGCGCCTGACGGCAGAGGATCTGCAGACCGGCTATGCCCTCGCCTGCCAGACAGTCATCGAGGGCGACCTGACGGTCACCATTCCCGAGCAGGAAAAGATCGAACGCCGGCTGGTGACCGACAAGGCGGCCGCCCGCGTCAGTCTGCCCTTCCCCTACACTTCGGACCTGCAGGGCGTTCACGCCTTCCGCCTCAGCCTGCCCGAGCCCAACCTGCAGGACAACACCGACGACTTGATGCGCCTGCAGAAAGGATTGACCGAGGCCGGCTACCCAGAGGTAGAGATCCCGCTGGGGATGATCCGCCGCATGGGCGACGCGCTGCGACAGTCGGAGTGGACTCCGTGGGTGGCGCTCGAGACCCGGTCGTGGTCTCGCCCCAACGGCCCACCGCGCCTGCTGGACGTGCGCCCCGAACCGATCGAGCCCCTCGGTCTGGCGATCGACATCGGCACGACGACGGTCAGCCTGCACCTGGTCAATCTGTCCTCGGGCGAGGTGATCGCATCGGCGGCCGAATACAACGGCCAGATCGCCTTCGGCGAGGACGTGATCTCGCGCATCATCTACGCCTCCAAGAACGACGGCCTGCCATCGCTGACCCAGCGAGTCCACCAAACGATCGGGCTGCTCCTTGACCGTCTCCAGAAGCGCACGGCGGTCACCGGGGACATGATCCTCAAGGCGGTCGTGGCCGGCAACACGACCATGATTCACCTGTTCCTGGGCATACCCCCCGGGCCGATCCGCGTGGCGCCGTTCATCCCGACCGTCAACTTGCCCTCGGCCTTCATGGCCGGTGAGATCGGCCTGCCGATCAACCCTCAAGCCGTCGTCGACTGCCTGCCCGGCATTGCCTCCTATGTCGGGGCCGACATCTCGGCCGGGGTGCTGGCCTGCGACCTGGCGACAACCGACGTGCTGACCCTGTTCATCGACGTCGGTACCAATGGCGAGATGGTGCTCGGCACCCGCGACTGGCTGGTCACCTGCGCCTGTTCCGCCGGGCCGGCCTTTGAGGGCGCGGGCGTGGTCGACGGCATGCGCGCCACCGAAGGCGCCATCGAGGAGGTCTGGGTCAACTCGACGACGTATGAACCGACCTATCGCGTGATCGGCGGGGGTAAGCCGCGCGGCATCTGCGGCTCCGGCTTGATCTCGCTCCTGGCCGAGTTGTTCGTCACCGGCGTGGTCGATCGCGCCGGCGGCGTCAAGATCGACCTAGGCTCGCCGCGGGTTCGCCAGGGCGACCACGGGCCGGAGTATGTCGTCGCCTGGGGGGCCGAGACCGAAAGCGGCAAGGACATCGTCCTGACCAAAGTCGATGTCGACAACCTGATGCGCGCCAAGGCCGCCATCTACGCCGGATTCTCCGTCCTGGCCTCGAGCGTCGGGGTCAGCCTCACTGCCGTCGAACAAGTGCTGGTCGGTGGATCGTTCGGCAAATACATCAACGTCGAGAAGGCGGTGCAGATCGGGTTGCTGCCCGATGTTCCCTGGGAACGCTTCCACTTCCTGGGGAACACCGCCCTGCAGGGCGCCTACATGGCGCTGCTTTCACTCGATCAGCGCCAGCTGGTGGCGCAGCTCGCCCGGCAGATGACCTACATCGAACTCTCGGCCGACAACACCTTCTACGAGGCATTCACCGCCGCCATGTTCCTGCCCCACACCGAGATCGCCCGCTTCCCCAGCGTAGCCGAGGTCTGGGATCGCTACACCGCCCGTGAACCGGCTGCAGACGGAGCAGCGACCCCATGACGCTCACCGGCCTGCACTTCCTGCTGACTTATCAATGCCTGTCCTCCTGTGAGCACTGCTTCACCTGGGGCAGCCCGGAACAGCAGGGCACCTTTTCCCTGGCCGACATCGAGCAGGCGCTGGATCAGGCCGTGGACGCAAGGACGATCGAACGGGTGTATTTTGAGGGCGGGGAGCCCTTTCTGTTTTACCCCATCCTGACCGCCGGCGTCCGCCTGGCGGCGCAGCGCGGCTTGAAGCCCGGCATCGTCACGAACGGCTACTGGGCGACGTCCTCAACGGATGCCGAAGCCTGGCTGCGGCCGATGGCCGGCGATCTGGAGGACGTCTTCGTCTCCTCCGACCTGCTGCACTCGGACGAGCCCGTCAGCTCCCAGGCTCACAACGCCCTGGCCGCCGCCGAGCGGCTGGCGATCCGGGCCAACCTGCTCGTGTGCGAAACGCCCAACATGCCGAGGGAGACCCCGGACCCCGGGCGCGGCCAGCCGATCGAAGGCGGGGCGATCGTGTACCGCGGCCGGGCCATCCCGTCGTTCGCCGCGACCGCGCCGAAGCTGGACTGGGAAGGCTTCACCGAGTGTCCTTACGAGGAGCTGGTCGAACCGCAACGCCTGCACGTCGACTACCTGGGCCATCTGCACGTTTGCCAGGGTCTGCTGATCGGCAACCTATTCGTCCAGCCCCTGTCCGAGATCATGGCGGGCTACGCGCCCGACCGGCATCCAATCCTCGGGCCGCTGATTCGCGGCGGCCCGGCAGAGCTCGTCCGCGCCCACGGACTGGTCCCGGCCGACGGTTATGCCGACGCCTGTCACCTGTGCTACACCGCCCGCGACCAGCTCCGTGTCCGCTTGCCGGCATTCCTTGGGCCAGGGCAGATGTATGGCGAGGGGCTTTCATGAAGCCGGTCTCCGCAGCCTGGCAGGTCGGGTGCCCATGAGCCAGCCGCGCCCCGTGCTGGACTGGCTGCTCGAAAAGCGCGACCCCGGCGTGCGGTTCTTCGCCCTGCGCGACCTGCTGGGAGCGCCTGCCGATGACCCCAACTTGCTGGCCGCCCGCCGCAAGACGGTGCGCTCGTCGCCGGTGAAGGAGATTCTGCAGGCGATGCAGCCGCAGGGCTGGTGGGTCAAGCCCGGGCCGGGGTACTCACCCAAGTACACCGGAACGGTGTGGCAGATCATCTTCCTGGGCCAATTGGGCGCCGATGGCGAGAACGGTCGGGTGCGCAAGGCGGTGGACTACGTCCTCGATCACAGCCGTGCCCCGGAGCCGTACGGCGGCTTCGCGTGCAATGCCACCCCGGCCTCCTTGATTCACTGCCTGCAGGGGAACCTGTGCGCCTCGTTGTTGGAGCTCGGCTTCGCCGAAGACCCGCGCCTTGGGGAAGCGCTGGATTGGCTGGCGCGCAGCATCACCGGCGAGCGGATCGCAGCCGCCGATCAGCGCCACGCCGCGCCGCGCCACTTCCGCTCCGGCAACAGCGCCCCTGGCTTCTGCTGTGCGGCCAATGATCACCTGCCGTGCGCCTGGGGGGCAATCCCTGCCCTGGATGCCTTGAGCCGCATCCCGGTGCGGCGGCGCACACCCGCCGTCCGGCGGGCGCTGGCCGAGGGTGTCGGCTTCCTGCTGAGCCGCGACCCGGCCGCGGCTGACTACCCAATGGGTTACGCCGCCAAGCCCAGCCAGTCCTGGTTCCGATTCGGCTACCCGATGGGCTATGTCACCGACTGCCTGCGTACGGCCGAGGTGCTGGTGCGTCTCGGCCGCGGCCGCGACCAGTGTCTCCAGCCGCTGGCGGCGCTCATCCTCTCCAAGCGGCTTGCGGATGGCACCTGGCCGCTCGAGTACAGCTACATCGGAAAGACCTGGTTCGACCTGGGGGCCAAGCGCCAGTCCAACAAGTGGATCACTTTGCGCGCCCTGCGCGCACTTAAAGGTATGGGAGTAACGGTATGAAGACAATTGCCCTGGCAGGCAAGGGCGGAACGGGAAAGACCACGCTGGCGGCGCTTTTGATCCGCGCCCTGTTGCGCGCCGGCGCCACCCCGGTCCTGGCGATCGACGCCGATCCGGCGACCAACCTGCATTTGGCCCTCGGATTGCAGATGCCGGTCACCGTCGGGGACGTGCGCGAGGAGATGCTGCAGGCCGCCCAGGCCCACCAGCTGGGGGTCGCCATCAGCCGCCACGACTATCTGCGCCAGGAAGTGCGCCTGGCGCTAGAGGAGGGCGAGGCGGTCGACCTGCTGGCGATGGGCCGCCCGGAAGGCCAGGGCTGCTACTGCGCCGTCAACCACCTGCTGCGCCAGGTCGTCGATGAGCTGGGCCGCAGCTACGCTTACGTGGTGATCGACAATGAGGCCGGCATGGAGCACATCAGCCGGCGCACGACCCAGGATGTCGACCTGCTCTTGGTGGTGTCGGATCCGACGGTGCGCGGCCTGAAGACCGCGGCCGGCATCGGCCAGCTCGCCAAAGACGTCGAAGTCAATGTCAAGAACACCCTGCTGGTTATCAACCGGGTGCAGGGGGCGCTGCCCGAAGCGCTGCAGCAAGCGGTGCACGAGAGCGCCCTCCCGCTAGCCAGCCTGATCCCGGCCGATGACCAAGTCAACCAGCTGGATGCCCTGGGGCAACCCTTGATCTGGCTGGATGGGGAATCCGCCGCCGGCCGGGCGATCGACGCCCTGGCCGAGCGCATCCTGAGCACGATCTGACTTCAAGGAGCGAATCGATGTACAAGATTGGAGAGAACATCCACATCATCTCCCCCAAGGTCAAGGAGGCCATCACCAACCGCGAGGGGGCCTTCTTCGTCGACCTGGCCCGGCGGCAGAAGGCGGCCGGCGCCGATGCCCTGGACCTGAACGTCGGCCCGCGCAAGAAGGACGGTCCGGAGGTCATGACCTGGCTGGTCGACGTGATGCAAGAAGCGGTGCCGGGGATGACCCTGTCTTTCGATACCACCAATCTGGCAGCGATCGAGACCGGGCTGAAGAAGGTGGGCGCCAACGCCATCATCAACTCGACTTCGGCCGAGGAGGAGCGCCTGGCCAATGTCCCGCCGCTGGCCGCCCAGTACGGCTCGAAGCTGATCGCCCTGTGCATCGAGAAGAGCGGCATCCCGGTCAGCGCCGACGCCCGCGTGGCCATCGCCATGGAGAAGCTGATCCCCCGGGCGGAGGAAGTCGGCGTCCCGATGCAGAATCTGCTGATCGATCCGCTAATCCTGACAGTTTCCGGCTGCCAGGAGTACGTTCCACAGGCGATTGAAACCGTGCGTATGGTTAAGATGGTCATGGACCCACCCCCGATGACCGTCGTCGGCCTGTCAAACGTCTCCAACCAGGTGCCGGCGGAGATGCGGCCACTGCTCAATCGGGTCTATCTGGTCATGTTGATGGGGGTCGGCCTGGACGCGGCCATTGTCGATCCGTTGGACCTGGATCTGATGGAGACCATTCGGATTGTCGAGGCCCGCGACGACAGCACGCCTGTCGGCGCCCTGTACCTCAAGCTGCGGGATGTCGTCGCCGCCGGCGAACCGCTGGAGCCGGATCAGGTCAACTTGGCCGATCCGCTTCAGGCGGACGTCTGGAAGACGGTTCAGGTTCTGCTGAACAAGGTGATCTACACCGACTCGTACTTGCGACTGTAGGCGGTGCTGACATTGGCCCATCCGGGCGCAACCTGACGCCCGACCGGCGGACAAAGGAGCGTACACCCATGGTCGAAAGCACGCCGACTCCCACTGTGGAGGAGTTGTTGGCCAAGGCGACCCAGCCCTCGAAGGACGCCATGGTCCTGCATCCGTTCTACCGAGGCAAAGTCGAGGTAGCCCTGAAGTGCTGCGTCCGCAGCCTAGACGACTTCGCCATCTGGTACACCCCGGGGGTTGCCGCCTCCTGCCGGGCGATCGAGCAAGATCCCGAGCTTGTGTACGAGCACACGCATAAGTGGAACACGGTGGCCGTGGTCTCCGATGGCACGCGGGTCCTCGGCCTGGGCGATATCGGCCCCAAGGCCGGCCTGCCCGTGATGGAAGGCAAGGCGCTGCTGTACAAGTATCTGGGCGGCGTCGACGCCTGGCCGATCATGCTCGACACGAAGGACCCCGACAAGATCATCGAGACCGTGCTGTTGATCCAGCCGGGGTTCGGCGGAGTTAACCTGGAGGACATTTCCAACCCGAAGTGCTTCCGCATCCTGGACACCCTGCGTGCCAAGGCCGAGATCCCGATTTGGCATGACGACCAGCAGGGGACGGCCACGGTGACGCTGGCCGGGTTGATCAACGCCTTGAAGATCGTCGGCAAGCAGATCGGCGATGTGCAGATCACATTCATCGGCTCCGGCGCCTCGAATGTGGCCTGCGCCCGCCTGATCTTCTCCGCCGGCGCGGACCCGGCGAAATGCCGGGTGGTCGACAGCAAGGGCATCCTGCACAAGGACCGCCACGACATCGAGCTGCGGAAGGCCGAGTTCGTCGACAAGTGGAAGATGTGCCAGATCACCAATGCCGAAGGCCGGGAGGGCAGCATCGAGGACGCCATGCGCGGCGCGGATGTCGTCATCGGCCTGTCGAAACCCGGGCCGGGGGTGATCAAGCCCGAGTGGGTGCGGGCGATGGCCAAGGACGCGATCGTCTTCGCCTGCGCCAACCCGATCCCCGAGATCTGGCCGTGGGAGGCCAAGGAAGCCGGCGCCGCCGTCGTCGCCACCGGACGCTCCGACTTCCCCAACCAGGTCAACAACTCGCTGGGCTTCCCCGGCATCTTCCGCGGCACGCTGGATGTGCGCGCCAAGACGATCACCGATGCCATGTGCATGGCCGCCGCCACTGAATTGGCCACGATGGCTGAGGAGAAGGGCCTGAAGCCAGATTACATCATCCCGAACATGGATGAATGGGAGGTCTTCCCACGCGAGGCGGCAGCCGTCGCCATGATGGCCATCAAGGAAGGGGTGGCCGGAAAGACCATCACCTACGAAGAAGAACTCGAGAACGCCGGCCGGATCATCAAGCGGTCGCGCGGCCTGACCCAGAAGATGATGTCCGACGGCTTCATCGCCCTGCCCTAACAGCCCGGATGAGGAGTGAACCACGATGTATGACCTGATCATTCTCGGGGGCGGACCGGCCGGCCTGACGGCGACGGTGTACGCCCTGCGCAAGCGTCTGAAGGTTCTGCTGATCACCCGCGACCTTGGCGGCAAGACCAACTTCCGCCTGCAGCTGCCCTTCATCGAAAAGCACCTGGTGATCACCGGCGAAGAGGTCGTCAACCGTTTCGCCAACGAGATCGACTACCTGGAGTTCTCGCGCGTCTTCGACAAGGCGATCAAGATCGAGAAGCTGCCCAAGGGATTCCAGGTGCACACCCGCAACGGCCAGGCGTATTCCGCCCGGGCGCTGATCGTCGCCACTGGCGCCTGGGGCCAGCGGCTGGACGTGCCGGGCGAGAAGGAATACATGATGCGCGGCCTGTGCTACAGCGCCGTGTCGTATGCGCCGTTGTTTATCGAGCGCGACACGTGCGTCATCGGCGACTCGGCGCTGGCCATGCGCTCAACGGCCGAACTGGCCACGATCGCCCGCAAGGTCACTCTGGTGGCGCCGACTCACGGCGACCTGGACACACCGATGGGCACCCGCGTCCGCCAAGCGCCGAACGTCGAGATCCTGGAGGGCTACCAGGTCGAGTCGGTTCAGGGCGATGCGTACGCCCGCAAGATCATCGTCCAGGGAGACGGCGAGAAGCTCGAGCTGACTGCCGATGCCTTCTTCGTCGAAATCGACCTGGTGCCGCAGTCCGATATCGTGGCCGATCTGGTAAAACGTGACGTCTCCGGCCGGATCATCGTCGATGCCCGCAACCGGACTTCGTGCGAGGCCGTCTTCGCCGCCGGCGACGTGACCGATGTGATTTCCGAGCAGGTGCTGATCTCGATCGGCGAAGGCGCCAAGGCCGCCTTGTCCGCCTACGACTACCTGCTGCAGCAGCCTGACTGACACCCGGTCGGACGGCGGCAGCCCGCCGGGAAGGAGAAAGGTATGTCCCCGCCCCAAGAGATCGCCTACCGCCAGCTGATCACCCTGGCCGACGGGGCGCGCATCCTGCTGCGCCCGCTGACGGCCGAGGACCAGCAGCCGCTGCTGGCCCTGTATTCCAACCTGACGCCGGAAGACCGGCGCTACATGCGGCATGACGTCGACGATCCGGGCGCCGTCGGGTCCTGGGTCGATGATCTCGACTACGACGTTGTCTACCCACTCGTCGCCATGGTCGGCGAGCGCATGGTCGGACATACCAGCCTGCACCTGAACACCGGCCCAGCCCGGCACCGGGCCGAAGTGCGCGTCTTCCTGGCCAAGGATTTCCGCGGCCGCGGCCTGGGAACCCGGCTGCTGCAGGCGATCATCGATCTGGCCAAACGGCGCAGCCTGTACCTGCTCGAAGCCGAGGTCGCCGCCGAGCGCACCAGCGACGTGCGCGCCTTCCAGAAGCTCGGTTTTGAGGCCAAGTGCACCTACGAGGACTACTTCATGCTCCCGGACGGCACCTTTATGGATGCCGTGCATTTGATCCTTCGTCTGCGGACCGGGGCGCAGGAGTTCTAGCCGAAGAGGCGGAAGCTGTCTTGCGAGAAGTCCCAGAGCGATCCGCTCCGCGAGGCGCGTAACTGAGATCAGGCGCGCTGTCGGACACCGCCAGGCCCGGCTGGGCCGGCGAAATCGCCTTGTACTGCACCAGCAGGTTGCGGAAAAGCGCCTAACTCAAGCCATCGGAATCGACTCTCTGACCCTGGACCTGGTGTTGTGGTCAAGCGGGGGGCTCGCGGAGGACGCGGGCGGCGTGTTCGAGCGCCAGTCGGGGACTGGTGAGGATCGGGCAGGCCAGCGTCTCGGGCGGAAGCGCTTCAACGACGCGCGCCATCGACGCCTGCGCCAGCACGACGACGTCGTTGCGCTGGAGCAGGTCCTCGATCGTCTGGCGGACGATGGCGTCGTGCCGCGAGGGGTCGCCGCCGAAGAGGGCGGCATAGGCGCCCTCCGCCAGGCGCGCCTCGATCTGGACATCCTTCCCGGCTGCCTGGGCGCGTGCGCGAAGCAGGTCGCTTGTCGGGCGGAGCGTCGTCGGCGCCGTCGCCGCCACGCCGATGCGCGCGCCAAGCTCCAGCGCCCGATCGACCATTGGCTCATCGACCGTGAGGACCGGAATGCGCACCCGCGACCGGGCGGTCTCGGCGCACGGGGAGATCGACGAGCAGGTGAGCTGTACGACCGCCGCCCCGGCGTGCTCGGCCGAGACCGCGTGTTCGGCGACGCGCTGATGGATGAAGGCTGAAAGCCCTCCCTGTGCCAGGACGACCTTGAGCAGGATCTCGTCGGCGATGTGCCAGATCTCGACGTCGTTCGGGAGCAGCTCGCGGCTGAGGCGTGTGAACAGGTCGACCAGCGAGGGGACGGTGTGGACGAAGACCAGCGTTCGTGCCATGAAGCCTCCTGCGCCGGCTAGGCCAAAGCCTGGGCCGGAGCTTCGAGCAGTGACACCACGTCGTCGAGGAAGCGCGCCGCACTGGCGCCATCCAGGACGCGGTGGTCGACCGCCAGGCTGAGCTTGAGCGTCGGCGTCAGGACCATCGCTCCGCCTTCGGCAAACGGCCGTTCGGTGATGCGGCCGACGGCCAGGATGGCGGCCTGCGGCGGGTTGAGGATGGCGTCGAAGGAATCGACGCGTGAGGCGCCCAGGTTGCTGAGGGTGAAGACGCCGCCGTCGAAATCCTGCGGCAGCGACTTGCCGGCACGGGCGCGCTCGACCAGTTCCGTGCGCCTGCGCACAAGGTCCGGAAGCAGAAGTTGGTCGGCGCCATGGATCACCGGGACGACCAGGCCATTGGGCGTGTCGGTGGCGACACCGATATGGATGCCCGGCGCCAGGCGCAGGCCGTCCGGAGTGTACTGGGCCATGGCCTGCGGATGACGGACCAGGGCGCGGGCGCAGATCAGGACAAGCAGGTCGGAGATCGTCACCCGCAATCCGTGCCCGGACTCCAGGATCGGCAAAAGGTCCTGGCGCACGGCCAGCAAGCGGCGGGCGTTGACCTCGGCATGCAGGTAGAAGTGCGGCGCCGAGGTGAACGAGGCGATCATGCGCTCGGCCATGATGCGCTGTGTGCGGCTGAGCGGCTCGAGCGTCGCTACGGATGGGGCGGCGACCTCTGCCGACTCAAGATCGCGGCGCGTGATCCGGCCCCCGGGGCCGGTGCCGGCGATGCCGGCCAAGCGGAGCTTGAGATCGCTGGCCATGCGTGCGGCGACGGGGGTCAGGCGCGGCCCAGAGGGCGCGGCGTCCAGATCGCGTTCGACGATGCGGCCACCCGGGCCGCTGCCAGTGAGGCGCGTCAGGTCCAGGCTGCGTTCACGCGCCGCGCGCCGGGCGCGCGGGCTGGCGGCGAGTCGCCCGGCGGGAAGCGGGGCGGGGGATGCCGGGCCGCGGTCCGAGGCGGCGGCTTCCGATGCCCGCGGCACGGCTCCGGCGGGACGGGGCGCAGCCGCGACCTGGCCCGCCGGAGGGGAGACGACCTCCTCCAGAGTCGCGGTGAGGTAGGCGACGACCGACAGGACCGCGACGGTCGATCCGGCGGGCGCAACGATGCGGCGCAGGTAGCCGGCCGCTGGCGCCTCGACCTCGAGCGTGGCCTTGTCCGACTCGACGGTGTAGAGCACGTCGCCCGGCTGGACGAGCTCGCCTTCCTGTTTGAGCCAGGCGACGATCGTGCCCTCGTTCATCGTCTCGCCCAGCATGGGCAGAATGACTTCGGTGGCCATGCCGCCTCCTACTGCAGTGCCTGGCGCACGCCGGCGATGATGCGCGCCACGTTGGGAATGGCGGCGTCCTCCAGCGGGTCGCTCATCGGCACGGGGACGTCGGCGGCGCACACGCGCACGATCGGCGCGTCGAGCCAGTCGAACAGCTCCTCCTGGATGCGCATCGCCAGTTCGCTGATGAACGAGCCGGTCTTGTAGCCTTCGGTCAGGCCGACGACGCGGCCGGTCTTGCGCACCGAAGCCGCAACGGTGTCCATGTCGAGCGGCTTGAGCGTGCGCAGGTCGACGACCTCGACGCTGATGCCCTCGGGCGCCAGCTTCTCGGCCGCCTCCAGGGCGCGGTGGACCATGCGCGAGTAGGTGATTAGCGTGACGTCCTTGCCCTTGCGTTTCACATCGGCCACACCGTAGGGGATAATGTAGTCCTCCTCCGGCACGAGGCCTTCGAGGCCGTAGAGCATCTTATGCTCGATGAACATCACCGGGTTGTCGTCACGGATGGCGGCCTTGAGTAGTCCCTTGGCATCGTAGGGCGTGGCGGGCATGACGACGTAGATGCCGGGGAAGTGCGTCCACAGCGCCTCGAGCGACTGCGAGTGGTGGGCGGCGATGTTGCGGCCGGCGCCGCCCTCAGTGCGGATGACCATCGGCACGGTCGTTTTCCCGCCGAACATGTAGCGGTTCTTGGCGCCCTGGTTGGCGATCTGGTCCATGGCCAACGGCGTGAAGTCGACGTACATGATCTCGGCCACCGGCCGCAGGCCAGCCATCGCCGCACCCACCGCCGCGCCGCCGATGGTGGCCTCAGAGATCGGCGTGTCGCGCACGCGCTCGTCGCCGAACTCCTCGATCAGGCCGCGCGTGGCGCCGTAGGCCCCGCCGTACGGGCCGATGTCCTCGCCCATCAGGAAGACCTTCGGATCGCGGATCATCTCCTCGCGCAGTGCTTCCTGGATCGCCTGCCAGTAGCGGATCTTGCGCGTGCCCGGTCCGCCGGCGCGCACCCGTGCCCGCAGCTCGGCCTCGCGTTCAACGTCGCCTGACGTCCAGTGGAAGGGAGCATAGACGTGGTGCTCGAGTTCCTCGACCGGAGGCAGGGGCGAGGCGAAAGCGAAATCGGTGGCGACATCGATGGCCTGGCGCGCCGCCGCCTCGACGGCCTCGACTTCGGCCTGCGTGGCGACCTTCTCCTTGAGCAAACGCTGCACGAAGGCCGGGAGCGGGTCGCGTGCCTTCCAGGCGGCCTCCTCCTCCTTGGTGCGGTAGGCGCGCGGGTCGGAGCGCGAGTGGCCGTACCAGCGGTAAGTCTTGCACTCGACCAGCGACGGGCCCTGGCCCTTGCGTGCCCGGTCCACTGCCTTGCCGACCGCGCGGCGCACAGCCATGACATCCATCCCGTCGACGACCTCGCCCGGGATGCCATAGGCACAGGCGCGGTCGGCGATCTCCAGCTTGGCGGTGGCCTTCTCGAGCGGGACCGACATGCCGTACAGGTTGTTCTCGACGATGTACACCACCGGCAGCTTCCAAAGGGCGGCCATGTTGAGCGACTCGTGGAAGTTGCCGGTGTTGGAGGCGCCGTCGCCGAAGAAGCACAGCACGACGCTGTCCTTCTTCATCAGCTTCTGCGCCAGCCCGGCGCCGGTGGCGACCGGGATGTTGCCGCCGACGATGCCGGTGGCGCCAAGGTTGCCCTTCTGGACGTCGGCGATGTGCATCGAGCCGCCGCGCCCCAGGCAGTAGCCCGTGGCACGCCCGCACAGCTCGGCCATCATCTTGTTGTAGTGCTCGACGCGTTCCGCTTCGGTCTTGGCCATCGAGGCGCCGCGGGCGTGGCAGTGTCCGTGGCCGCGGTGGGCGCTGGTGATCCAGTCATCGTCGCGCAACACCGAGATGGCGCCGACGGCGACCGCCTCCTCGCCGGCGTACAGGTGCGAGGCGCCCTTGATCTGATTCTTGCCCAGCAGGTCGTAGACGCGTTCTTCGAACAGCCGAATCTCCCACATCTGCCGCAGCAGATCGAGGCTACGGGCCTTGGGAATGTCGATCGTCTTGCCCGACGCCGCCGGAGGCGTGCGCGCCGGGGAGGTGCGGGTGGTGCGCTTCGCCATGAGTCACCTCATCCGATCATCCGGCGCGCGGGCGGCGCGCCAGGATGCGATCCACGAATGTGTCGTAGGCCTTGCAGAATTCGTCGAGCGTGTTGGCCACCGGCGTCCAGGCGGCCGTGGCGCGGGCGTCGTTGAGTGAGAGTGGATGCGCCGGCCTCAGCGCGGGGTCGTCCGTCTCACCGGAATCGGCCCATGGCCCGAGCCAGTAGGCTTGCTTGAACAGCTCGCTGTACCGGAGGACGCGCAGGGCCTCCGGCGGCGCCGGCGCCTCGATCCGGGCGGGGTCGAGTGGGAGTTGCGGACCCTGGTCAAAGGCCCGGCGGACGTTGGGGAAGACGGTCAGGATGCCGGTCCCGAGGACCTCGGTGATATCCGGCACCGCGCTGGGCAGCGCGGCGTGGGGCTCACCCTGGTAGACGCGCAGCGAGGCGATGAGCGGCTTGACTCGGGCGAGGTCGATCCCCCGCTGTGTCATCACACGCTGCAGGCGCTTGAGGACGGCCACCCCGGACCAGGCCGCTGCGACCCGGGCCTGGTTTTCGCTGATGCCCTCGGCGCTCAGGTCGCTGAGCCGGCCGAGCAGCTCGTCGCGCACCGGGAAGGCGAGCCGGCCGCTCATGTGCGCCAGCGTGGAGAAGAGCGCGCCGCCCTCGGAGATCGCTCGCGCGAATGGGAGATGCTGAAACAGGCCGAAGTTGACCGTGATCGTCACGCCGATGCCGCTGCCGGTCAGCTCGCGGCAGGCGTCCAGGCCGGACTGCGTACCCGGGAGCTTGAAGACGACGTTCGGGACTTCACCGTCGAGGCGGGCCGACAACTCGGCGTAGATCGCGCCTGCATCGCGCAGCATCGTGCCGGCGTCGTCATGCCGCTTCGGGTTGACCTGCAGGCTGACGCAGCCCATGCGGCCTTCGGTCAGCAGGAAGATGGGCCGCAGGCCGCGCATGTTGGCCAGCACGATCTCGAGCGTGACCGAGCGGGCGAGCGCGTCCCCGTCGGCCTTAGGCTGGGCGGCGTGTAGGCGATCCACCACCGGATCCCAGCGCGCGGGGTCGGCTCTCCATGCCAGGTCGACGAGCGGCGGGTTGCAGGTGACGAAGCTGGCACCGAGGAGCAGAGCGTAGTCGAGGAAGGCGGCATAGTCGTTGCTGATTTCGGTGCGTGTGCCGCCCGCGGCGCGCAGCTCGGCGATGCGCCGAAGCTGGCTGGCCCGCAGCGCGTGCTCGAGCGCCTCGAGGCTGGCGGGCAGCGAGGCACCGACGAAGGCCGACGCTTCCGCCTCCGGGTCGGCCGCCGCCTCGGCGCGGAAGCGCGCCGCGGCCTGCAGGCGACGCATCGCCAGGAGGTCCGCCTCCGCCTCGGGCGCCGATCGCGCCAACTCGGCCGCCAGCGCGTGCCAGGCTTGGCCGAGGTGGGCGACGTCGTCCGCAGGCAGCGCATCTTGGGGGAACAGCGCCGGGTTCGACAGGTTCCACAGGGGCACGAAGGCGCGCAGCCAGGTGCTCAGCTCAGCGGCGAACTGCAGCAAAGCGCGCTGCCGGGTTGTGTCGGCGGAGCCGAAGGCGGCGCGTAGGCGTGGCGCCAAATCGCCGGCGATACGCCGGAAGGCGGACGGCGGCGAGTAGAACACGAGGTCATTCAGCGCCGCCTGGACGCGGCCGGCGAGGATCGTGGGCAGCGGATCGCGCTGTGCATTGTCCCGGCAGCGCGCCAGCTCGGACCGCAGGGCCTGGCGGATGAACTCGGCATCATGGGGTGGGTGCATGGGCAGAGCTGGCATGCGCCTCCGGCTCTCCGGCAGACTAGCCGTGCGCCCTGACGGCGCAGGCCTGCTCCCACGCGCGGCGTACGAAGCGGGCAGCGGCTTCGACGCCGGCGCTGCCCTGGAAGGAGGCCTCTTCCATGCACAGCCATCCGTCCCAGCCGTGCGCGACGAGCCGCTCGAAGCTCGCGGCGATCGGGGCGATGCCGGTCCCGATCAGCACGGGCTTGAGCTCCCCGAAGGCAGCCGTGTCGGCGATGTGCACACTGACGACGCGATCGATCACCTGATCGAGGAGCGCCAGAGGATCGGCGGCGAAGGCGGCGGCGTTCCCCGTGTCGAAGTTGATGCCCAGACCGGCGGGCGCAGTGCCGCGGGCGATCTCCAGGAAGATGCCGGGCGGCGTCGAGAAATCGGTGTACTCCCAGGCGCCCGGCTTGGCGTGATTCTCGTACACCGGCCGGACCGGGCTGGTGCGCACGGCGTCGACGAGGCGCGACAGGCCGTCGACCGCCCAGGCGATACCCTCGGCGCGTCCGGTCGATGGGTGCGCCTGCCCGGCGGTGACGCGGATCAGATCGGCGCCCAGCGCTTCGGCCACGCCCACGCTTTCAATGGCAAGCTCGAGCTCGCGGCGGCGCTGCGCGGCGTCGGGGTGCGTGAAGTCTGGATAGGTGGTGATCATCGCCACGCGGCTGCCGGCGTCCTCGATCTGCCGGCGCGCGCCGTGCGCCGCCTCAACGCTGCGCTGCGGCAGGAAGAGGATGCTCAGGTCGATGGCTTCCAGCCCGAGGCTGTGGCCAAGGCGCGCCCACTCAGCGAGCGTCATACGCCCGTCAAGGATCTCGGCGAAGAAGGAAACCGGCAGGCAACTCAGGCGCATCAGGCAGCCTCCAGCAGCGGTCGCATGTGCTCCACCGTCCGACGGGCGGCAGTGTCGGGATCCGGGCGCGCCAGGAGCTCGGCGGACAACGTACCGGTGTAGCCCAGGGTGCGAAGCGTTCGCACCAACAGGGGGAAGTCGATCATTCCCTCACCCGGCGGGAGACGGTTGTTGTCCCCCAGGTGGATGTGCCACAGCCTTTCGGCCAGCATCAGTCGCTGAAAGGGAAGCTCCCAGGAGGCCTCCTCGATGTTGACGTGGTATGTGTCGAGCAGCAGTCCAAGAGCGGCGTGTCCGACCTCCTCGACGAATTCCAGACCTTCTTCGGCAGTGTTGATCAGGTCGGCCTCGTAGCGGTTGAGTGGCTCGAGGGCCAGCCGCACGCCGGCGGCGGCCGCTGCCTCCGCCGCCTGATGGAGAACTTCCGCCAGCCGGAGCCGTCCGTCCCTGCCTGCCCAAGCCAGCCGGCCGCGAAAGCTGCCGATCGTGACCAGGGGGGCGCCGATGGCAGCGGCAAAGGCGATCAACTCGTTCAGGCGGGTGCGGGCGCGGGCGGCCACATCGGGATTGGCGTGCAACAAGTACAGCCCGGCCTGCATGGCGGCTGCACCGCTGCCGATGGCAGCAGCTTTCAGCCCGTGCGCCTCAAGCTCGGACCGCAGCTCAGGGACGTCGAGCTGCGCCGGATCAGCCGTCATCAACTCGAGGCCATCGACGCCGAGCCGGGCCGCCTTGTCGAGTTTCTCCGACCAGGTGCCGGAGAGCAGGGCAACGGGCAGCGGGCATGTCACGTCGGGCGTCTGGACGGCGAGCGCAAGGCGCATCCTTCAGGCCTCGATCTCCTGGCCGAGCTCCTGCTCGACATCGGCGATGGCCCGGTCGAGCAGATCGAGCAGCTGGTCGACCTCGGCGGGCGTGATAGTCAAGGGCGGCGCCATCAGCGTCATGTCGCCCAGGGTTCCGTCGAGCGAGCCGGTGCACGGGTAGGTCACCAGGCCGTGCTTCAGGGCTGCGCGCTCGATCCGGGCGCTCACGCCGCGCTCGGGCGGAAACGGCTCGCGCGTCGACCGGCGGCGGACGTACTCAAGCCCGAACATCAAGCCCAGACCGCGCACGTCGCCGATGATCGGGTGGCGCTCCATCAGACGGCGCAAGCCGGCCAGGACTTGTTCGCCGCGCAGGCGCGAGTTCTCAACCAGGTTGTGCTCGAGGCTATAGGCGATGACGGCTAGCGCGCCGGCGCAAGAGACGGCGTTGGCGTTCAACGTGTGCCCGGCCTTGAACGACGAGTGATGCTCCTGCAGCACTTGCCAGATCGAGTCGCGAGCGATGATCGCCGAGAGCGGGGTGTAGCCGGCGGTCATGCCCTTGGCCGTGGCGACAATGTCCGGGGTGGTCTCCCAGTGGTCGAGGCCCCACAGACGACCGGTGCGGCCCCAGCCGGTCATCACCTCGTCGGCGATGAACAGCACGTCGTACCGATCGCAGATCTCGCGGATCAGCTGGAAGTAGCCAGGCGGGGCAGGGGCCACGCCCAAGGCCGCGCCGACGACCGGCTCGGCGATGAAGGCGGCGACGTTCTCGGGACCCTGCTGGCGGATGGCCGTCTCCAGGACGCGGGCGCACAACAGGTTGCACTCGGGATAGGTCTTCTCGAAGGGGCAGCGGTAACAGAAGGCCGGCGGGATGTGCGGCGAGTCGAGGTACATGGGCTGGAAGATGCGCCGGCGGGAGAGGATGCCCGAGAAGCCGGCCACGGAGATGGTATTGCCGTGGAAGCCTTGCCAGCGTCCGATGATCTGGTACTTGGACGGCCGGCCGCGCTCGACCCAGTACTGACGCGCCAGGCGAACGGCATCGTCTGTGGCGTCGGTGCCGGTACAGGTGACCCACACGCGGCTGGCGTCCTTCAATTCGCCGGGGGCCAGGCTCACGACCACGTCGCACAGTTCGAGGAAGCGCTCGTTGGTGAAGGCGTGCGCCGGGTAGAACGAGAAACGCTGCGCCTGGTCGAACATCGCCTGGGCGACCTCGGCCACGCCGTGGCCGATGGTCGTGACGACGGATGAACCGCCCGAGCCATCGATGTACTGCCGGCCGTCGGCGTCATACAGAAAGATACCCTCGGTACGCACGATGATCGGGAAGGGGCGATCCCAATCGCGGTGGACGGCGTGGACGTTCGGTTGGGTCATCGTGCCTCTCCTGAGGAACCCGGCCGCGGGTGGATCAGCCCGCGGCCCGGCGTCTTCCCACAGCCGATGATGCCATGCTGTGAGAACGATTGCACACATCAAGATTAGCATAGCG
>JALHUE010000269.1 GCA_022866145.1 Anaerolineales bacterium
GATCGCCTTTCTGCTCGTCGACCGCGCGCCGGACCGGTGCTGGGCACTCGTCGCCGTCGGACATGCCACCCTGAGTGATTATAAGCGTGAGGAGGGAGAGAACCCCGCAGCGCCCGCTGCTGGCGGGCGCTGCGGGGTGGAGGGTCGATTCACCAGCCGGCGGTGCGCTGCTCCTTCCAGACATCAGCCTCGTTATGGTAGCCGGCCTGCTCCCAGAAACCCAGGCGATCCTTGGCCATGAACTCCAGCCCGCGCAGCCACTTGCCCCCTTTCCAGAAGTACGGGACCTTGAGTTGATCGTTGCCGGGGATCGAGCCGACCACGCCTCGTAGCGGGTACCCGTGGTCGGGGGTCAGCAGCTCACCGTCGAAATACGTCGCCATTAAGAAGTTGTCGGCCAGAGCGACCTCAAGCGGGAGGTTGACCGTGAAACCGTACTCGCAATGCTGCATCAGGAACTTGGCTGTCGGCTTCAGCTTGAGCAGGCCTTGATCGGTCAACGTCCGCAGGGAAACGCCTTCCCAATCCGAATCGAACTTGCTCCAGCGCGTCACACAGTGAATGTCCATGTGCAGCTTGGTGCGCGGCAACTGCTGGAAGGTCTGCCAGTCCAGGCGCCTTTCCTCTTCCACTTCTCCCCAGATGCGCAGGTCCCAGGCGGTCGGATCGAACCGTGGCACTGGTCCATAGTGCAGCACCGGGAACTTCTGGGTCAGTGACTGCCCGGGGGGCAGGCGGCCGCTGCCTCGCGCCCTGGCTTCTTCGTCGCGTCGGGATCCCATTCCGAAGATCACTCAGCCCTCCACCGGGGGCAGTATATCAGAGCGAACCGATCCAGATGCACTGCCCGGTCGGCGTCGGCGGGAACCTCGGCGGGCGGGTTGGCGTCTCTCCCGCAGATTGCACGAGGAGGAGAGCCATGTTTGCCCTGAGTCATCAACCGTTTCGTCGCCTGCTGCCGTGGACGCTGGCCGCCCTGCTGATCGTAGCCTGCACCTGGGCAACCTTCGTCCCCGCCCCAGGCACACCGTCGCAGACGCCGACGGCCGAGGCCTCGGAGGGCGGCGTGGCCCTGACGATCTACAACCAGGGCACGGCGCTGGTCCGCGATCGACGGCAGTTTGCCTTCCAGAAGGGAATGAATGACCTGGATTTCAGCGACGTCGCCGCGTTGATCGACCCGACCAGCGTGTTGTTCAAGTCACTGAGCGATCCAGGCGGGACGGCTGTGCTCGAGCAGAACTATGAATTCGACCTAGTCGGCTCGGCGGCCCTGCTCGAGAAGTACCTGGATGAGACGGTTTCCGTCGTCACGGAGGACGGGAAGGTCCACACCGGCACGCTGCTGAGCGGGCGAGGGGATGTCATCCTTCGCTTGCCGGACGGTGGGGTGTCGGTCATCCAGGCGGCCACCATCCGCGAGCTTTCCTTCCCCGAACTGCCCGAAGGCCTGATCACCCGGCCGACCCTGGCCTGGAAGGTGTTGGCCGAGAAGCCAGGTCGGCAGGACGTCGAGGTCACTTACTTGACCGGTGGCATGTCCTGGGCGGCCGACTATGTGCTGCTGCTCGACAAGGACGATGGCGCCATCGACCTGGACGGCTGGATCTCGCTCAGCAATACCAGCGGAGCCACCTTCAAGGACGCTCTACTCAAACTGATTGCCGGGGACCTGCAGCGCCTGCCGCAGCCCGGCCTGGCCGCC
>JALHUE010000270.1 GCA_022866145.1 Anaerolineales bacterium
ACCCAACCCTATGGTTGGAACAATGCGCGCATGGAACGTGGTTGTTGTTGCCGACAAGGTCGGGCAATTCACCATCCACGACCAGGGTGTCGAAAGCGGGGACCCATACGAGAACACCACCACGTACAGAGTCGTGCCGCCCGCAACCAGTGGCGCGGGCTAGTCGGTCCCGGACTCCTCGGTTGAGGTGACCCGCTGCCTGCATTGTGGCACCGCTTATCCGACAGGCACTTAGCGTCAGCGCGTGCGCGTTCATCCGCATCTATCGGTTGGCCGCCCAACAACTCGCTGAAGCCGACTCGGCTGGCGGGCGAATATGCAATGGTCCTTTGCCTGCGTTGTTGCCCTACAATGAAGGTGCCAAGCCCGAGCCGCCGAGCGGCTTAGCTCGAGGCCGTTGGGCGGCCGATTGACGAGATCCTCACATCGCCAATGGCGCTCTACCCCAAGCCCACTCCTCTGCAAATGGATCCCGTTGCGATCTGGCGACGCAACATCAGTACTTCCCCTGCCAGGCCGTTTCTCTCATGCCGCGTTCTCGCCACTTGGGTCGCAGTCAATCTCATCTTGGAGTGTCTTGTCCGTCCTGCGTGGCCCCCAGGAATCCAGGGAAGGAGTCGGGGCGGCGTCAGATCCGCTCGAGGAGCTCGGCCAATTCCTGTGGTGAGCTGACCACGGCATCAGCCCCGGCCGCCACCAGCCGCGCGGCGCTCTGGTGCCCCCAGGCGACGGCAATCGAGCGGACGCCGACCTCGCGGCAGGCATGCACGTCGCTGACGGCGTCGCCGATCAGGCAGGCTTCATCCGGCTGTCGCCCGAGCTGTGCAAGCGCCGCCGATATCTTCTCAGTCCGGGTCCCCGTGTGCTCGACCGCGATGAGAACATTGACGTATGCATTCATTCGGTGCTCCTCGAGGAACTGCAGGACGGCTCGGGCCGGGCTGCCAGTGACAACGCCGACCTGACCGCGCGCCGCGGCACTCCGGACGACCACATCCATCCCGGAGAACATCGGCGGCGGCTCGGCCCTGGCTTCGAAGCGGGCCATCGTTCGGCGGGCGAATTCCTGGGCCCGATCGGCGGGGATCCCGAGGCGTAGGCCGTAGTCCACAAAGGACATCGTCTCCAGAGCGTCGAGATCGGCCGCGGTTGGTTTCCGCGGGTAGCCCATTTCGGCGCACGTCTCGCCGGCAAAGCGCAGCATGTCTGTCAGGGTGTCCGCCAGGACGCCGTCGTAATCGAACAGGGTGGCCAGGAGGGAAGTCATGTCAGGATCTCGGCGACGGGCCATTGTTACCTGTCCCATTCCCATGCGCAATAGGCTACTCCAGATCGATTGCCACCGGTCGGATCCAACAGGCGGGGCAGGCGGCCGCCGCTTGTCATCGCGGGTGTCAGGTCCCGGAGCATTTCCGCGGACACGCGCTCATTCGCAAGCACCTAGGCACTCTTGCCCGGCCACCCTGATCGCCTTGGTGTGGTCTGGCGCTCTTTCCCGACGATTGCTCCTCTGCGCCGGTCTCCCTGCTACTTGCGTTGTTGTTCGCCTGCCGATAGACAGCGCCTCTTACAGCCAGAAGATCTCCCCTCTTCTCCCGAAGCGCGAGCAAGTGGTCTCTTCCCCTTCCCTCGCCGGCCCACTCGGCCGCCCAACAACTCGCTCAAGCCGACTCGGCTGGCGGGCGAGAACTCAATCGTCACTTGCCTGCCGAGTTGCCCTAGAATGGGGGGGCCAAGCCTGAGCCGCCGGGCAGCTGAGCTCGAGGCCGTTGGGCGGCCAGGACGCCGATTCCTGCATCGCCTCTGGCCAACTCTCATCAGCTACTCAAGTTGAGCCGGGCGCGTTTGAACAGCCCATCGGTTACACTCACTCGCGA
>JALHUE010000271.1 GCA_022866145.1 Anaerolineales bacterium
CGACAGCCTCTCCCGCCCCCTACGCGACCTGCGCATCTCGGTCACCGACCGCTGCAATTTTCGCTGCGTCTATTGCATGCCGCGCGAGATCTTCGGGCGCGACTACCAGTTCCTGGATCGCTCAGAGCTTCTGACGTTCGAGGAGATCACCCGCCTGGCCCGGGTGTTGGCCGGTTTGGGGGTGTCCAAGGTCCGCCTGACCGGCGGTGAGCCGCTGGTCCGACGGGATATCGAGCAACTCGTGGCGATGCTGGCCGAGATCCCGGGGCTGGATCTGACCATGACCACCAACGGCTCGCTGCTGCCTCGCCAGGCAGCCGGGCTGCGGCGCGCCGGCCTGCAGCGGGTGACCGTCAGCCTGGACTCGCTGGATGACCGCATCTTCACCGCCATGAACGATGTTGACTTCCCGGTGGCGCGTGTGCTGGAGGGGATCCGGGCAGCGGCCGAGGCTGGCCTGGCGCCGATCAAGGTCAACATGGTAGTCAAGCGCGGCGCGAACGTAGACAGCCTGCTTCCGATGGCGGAGTACTTTCGCGGCACCGGGCACATCTTGCGCTTCATCGAGTATATGGACGTTGGCCAGACCAATGGCTGGCGCCTGGACGATGTCGTCCCGGCGGCGGAGATCGTGCGCCTAATCGACGGCCGCTACCCGCTCGAGCCGCTGGAGGCGCGCTACCGAGGTGAGGTCGCCCGACGCTGGCGCTACCGCGATGGGCAGGGCGAGATCGGGGTGATCGCCTCGGTCACCCAGGCCTTCTGCCGCGACTGCTCCCGGGCACGACTGTCGGCGGAGGGCCAGCTGTTCACCTGCCTATTCGCCATCAAGGGGCATGATCTGCGAGCCCTGCTACGGCAGGGCGCCAGCGACGCCGACCTGGCGGAGCACATCCGTAGGATCTGGACCGTCCGGGCCGACCGCTACTCCGAGATTCGCTCGTCGGAGACCGCCGGGCTGCCCCGGGTCGAGATGTCGTACATCGGCGGCTGACCGGTGCCGGAGAGCAGAGCAAGCGTCAGGTAAGCGTACGTTGACAGGCCTGGTGTTTGAGCCTATACTGCCTTCACTACCACCAGGAGGGCTTGCCGCTGTGAGCGGAGCCGGTCGACAATTGAGGTGCGCAATCTAGAGGCACGCGGGCTTTGGCCCTCGTGCCTTTTTGTTTGCAGACCGTAAAAGGAGTTGCCATGGACTACGGGATGATTGGCAAGATCGAGAAAGCCAAGCGCTATGCCGAGGAGCGCGAGCGGATCCAGTTTGAGTCGTTCAGGGCCACCTTCGATGGGGACAACAACCCGCATTCAGTGGTCTACGAGAACGGAACTTGGCACTGCGACTGCGAGTTCTTTTCTCGCCGAGGCGTGTGCAGCCATAGCATGGCGCTGGAGCGCATCCTCGAGCGCATGATCCTGGTCGCCGCTGAAGCTGCCTGACGGCTTGTCTGGGAACCGATTGTGCCGGGCACCTCATAAGGGGTGCCCGGTTGTGTTTCTTCCCCGTGATAGAATGCCGCAACCCCACCGCGCCCGAAGCTCCCGTCAGCCTTTGTGGCAGGCGGGCGCATGGGCTGGCGGGCCTCAGCCGCCGCCTCAGGTCCGGGGCGTGCGCCCCCGGACGGGCTTGTCGGTCTGCCGCCCGTCGGGTCGCTCGTTGGAGGCCGCTTGAGAAAATGGCGGATGTGGTTGGGCTTCGCCCTGAGCGCCCTCTTGCTCTATCTGGCACTTGGGGGACTGCAGCTCGACCAGGTCCTAATGGCCTTGCGGCGGGCACACTACGGTTGGCTGGTCCCGGGCATCGCGGTCTACTTCGTCGGACTGGCGGTGCGCGCCTGGCGATGGCACTACCTGCTGCGCCCGATCAAGGACGTGCCCACGGTACGCTTGTTCCCGATTACGGCCATCGGCTACATGGGCAACAACATCTACCCGCTACGCGCCGGGGAACTACTGCGGGTCTACCTGCTGCGGCGCATGGAGGCCATCCCGATCTCGGTTTCGCTGGCTACGATCCTGGTGGAGCGCGCCTTTGATGGATTGGTGATGCTCGGGTTTGTGTTTCTCAACCTGTCGGAGCTGGAGGGGCTGACCGCCTCCTCGGGAATTGTCGGCAGCATTCGAGCGATCGCCTTGCTCGGGGCCGGAGTCTTCCTGCTGGCGACGCTGGCCCTCTTCCTGATGGCGATCTTCCCGGCGCCGACGTTGCGCCTGATCACCGGTTTGGCCCGGGTGCTGCCGGCGGGCCCGGCTGCCAAGGTCAGCGGGTTCTTTGAGCGCTTCCTGCAAGGACTGGCATTCATGCGCTCGCCGATCGACGTCTTGATGGTGCTGCTGACTTCGGTGGTGATCTGGCTGCTGGAAACCGGCAAGTATTGGTTTGTTATGCACGCCTTCAACTTCCGCCTGAGCTTCTTCGCCTTGATGCTGATGAACGGCGTGGTCAACCTCGCGACCACGATTCCTTCGGCGCCGGGATATCTGGGCACCTTCGATGCCCCGGGGATCGCGGTGCTGCAGGCGTATGGCATTCCAGCCAACATTGCTGCCGGCTACACGCTGGTGCTGCATGCCGCCCTCTGGCTGCCGGTCACGTTGCTGGGTCTGTACTTCATGGCTCGCTACAGCCTGAGTCTGCGCAAGGTGCGGGCCGAGATGGCCCAGGAGCCCCCGACATGAAGGTCGCCGTCATCGGCGCCGGCGCCGGCGGGCTGAGCGCCGCCTACGATCTGGTGGCAGCCGGGGCACAGGTCACGGTCTTCGAGGCGGCAGACCAGGTGGGCGGCCTGGCGGCTGGGTTCAGGCTGCCGCGCTGGGAATGGTCGGTCGAGCAGTTCTATCATCACTGGTTCGCCAGTGATCGCGAAGTCCTGCGTCTGGCACAGGAACTGGGCGTGCGCCACAAAGTCACTTTTCCCTGGCCGAGCACCGCCGCCTACCATCAGGGACGCTTCTACGTCCTCGACGGCCCCCTGACGGCGGCTCTGCCGGGCCCACCCTGGCTGGACCGCCTGCCCGGCGCCGGGCTGCTGGCGCGCGGCCTGCATGCGCTCCGCTTCCCGGCGCTCTCCCTCAGCGACACCCTGCGCTTTGGACGGATGGGACTGTACCTGACGCGCACGAGCAACTGGAAGCCTTTGGAGGCCCATCGGGCGCATGAGTGGCTCTCCCGGCGCAGCGGCGCCCATGGCTACCAGGTCCTGTGGCAGCCGCTGCTCGAGGGCAAGTTCGGGCCGCACTATCGTGACGTCAACATGGCCTGGTTCTGGGCACGGGTGAAGGCTCGCACGCCTCGCCTCGGGACGTTCGAGGGCGGCTTCCAGGCGTTTCTCGATGTGCTGGCAGACAAAGTCCAGGCTGACGGCGTCCAACTGCGGCTGCGCGCCCCTGTCCTGCGCATCGACCCCGGACTACACGGCGGGATCACCCTTCAGCTCAGCGACGGTGCCGAGACCTTCGACCACTGCCTGGTCACCTCGTCACCCGGCCTGCTGGCTCGGCTGGCGCCTGCGCTGCCCGCCGAATACCTCCAGGGTCTGCTGGCGCTGCGCTCGATGGGGTCGATCTCGTTGGTGCTTGCGCTGCGACACCAGCTCTCGACCCAGGGCTTCTACTGGCACAACCTGCCCAAGGCGGCCGGCTTTCCTTTTCTGGCGCTGGTCGAACACACGAATTTCGTCTCCCCCTTGTTCTTCGGCGGAGACCATATCGTCTACTGTGGCGACTACCTGGATCCGGATCACGAGTACTTTTCGCTCAGCAAGGAGGACCTTCTGGAGCGGTTCCTGCCCTGCCTGCAGCGCTTCAATCCGGACTTTGAGCCGTCGTGGGTGCGGGACGCCTGGCTGTTTCGCACCCCCTATGCCCAACCCGTTCCCGGCGTGAATCACTCGCGCCTGATTCCGCCGCTGCACACCCCAATCCCCAGCCTGTGGTACGCAAGCATGAGCCAGGTCTATCCGTGGGACCGAGGGACCAACTTTGCCATCCAGATCGCCCGCCAGGCGGCGAGCAGGATCCTGGCCGCCGGTACCCTGGGCTGAGGCTTCCCCCAGGGGGCGGCGGTAGCAGAGCTGAGGCTGGCTTGATGCCTCCTGAGAAGACGCTGGGCATGCGCGCCCTCGAACGGGAGGGAATCCCCTACGCCCCGCTCTACTTTCCCGAAAGCATCCACGATGCGCTGGGGGTTGCTGAACACTGCGGCCTCCCGCCTGAGCAGGTGTACAAAACGCTGGTGGTCGAGGTCCCCAATTCGGCGAGACGGCAGCCTCCGTCGTTTGTCCTGGTGCTGGTGCCCGGCGGCCGGAGCCTCGACCTCAAGCAAGCCGCAGTCGGCCTGGGGGTCAAGCGGGTTGCGATGGCCCGGCAGGATGACGCCGAGCGCCTCACCGGATTGAAAGTGGGCGGCATCTCGGCGCTGGGCCTGCTCGGAAAAGGGATTCGCGTCTACCTCGACGATAGCGCCCGTGAGCTCGACGAAATCGTCGTCAGCGCCGGCCGCCGGGGGATCAACCTCACGCTGCGCCGGGCCGATTTCATGCGACTCACCGGAGCGAAGTGGCTGAGGGCCAGTACGCAAATGCCGGGCTGAGCCTGCCCCGAAGGCGCAGGCCGTCGAGGACACCCGGCGCGGAGGGTATAATCCTCTTCCCCGCCATGGAATCTCGACCAAACCCTGCAAGGAGTTCGTATGTTGGATCCACGCACCGCGCAACTGGCAAGGCTGATCATCGAGTACTCGACGCGCATCCGAGAGGGGGACCGGGTCCTGCTGTATGGCGAGACCCCCGCCGAGCCTTTCTTCCGGTCATTGTTCGTCGAGGTGCTCAGAGCCGGAGGGCACCCGCATCTCCTGGTCAACTTCTCAGGCATGGTCACCGGCACCGGCTTCGACGAAGACTTCCTGGCTCTCGCCAGCGAGAAGCAGCTGGACCACCCGGCCACCTTCTATGAGCAGGCTTACGAGAACTTCGACTCGCGGGTGCGTATCTACTCGCAGTCCAACACCAAGGCCCTGACCGGCGCCGACGGCGCCAAGCTGTCGCGGCGGCGGAAGGCAATGGCCGGGATCCTGCGCACTCAGATGCGCCGCGGCGCAGCCGGGGAGCTGCGTTGGATGACCACGCTCTTTCCGACGCAGGCCTATGCCCAGGACGCAGAGATGAGCCTGGAGGGCTTCGAGGACTTCGTGTACCGCGCCTGCCATGTCGATGGAGGCGAGGGCGATCCGGTGGGGTACTGGAAGAAGGTGCAGGCCAATCAGGATTCGATTGCAGCCGGACTCAACGGACATGACCAGGTGATCGTGCGCGGCGAGAATGTAGACCTGGCGTTGTCGGTCAAGGATCGACGATTCATTAACGCCGCCGGCGAGCACAACATGCCCGATGGGGAGGTGTTCACCGGACCGGTAGAGAACTCGGTAAACGGTTGGATCCGCTTTGCCTTCCCGGCGGTGTACCAGGGAAACGAAGTCGAAGGCGTCGAGCTCCGCTTCGAGGCCGGGCGGGTCGTGGAGGCCAAGGCGGCGAAGAACCAATCCTTTCTGCTGCGGATGCTGGATACCGACCCCGGGGCGCGCTATTTGGGGGAGTTCGCCTTCGGCCTGAACTTCGGGATCGACCGGCACATCAAGAACATCCTGTTTGACGAGAAAATCGGGGGCACGATGCACCTGGCCCTGGGCGCCGGCTACCCGGATACAGGCAACAATAACCAGAGCGCCATCCACTGGGATCTGATCTGCGACATGCGCACCGGGTCGGAGGTAACCGTCGACGGGCAGGTCGTCTACCGCGATGGCCGATTCGTCATGTAAGACCCTGCGCCGGGCCGGGAACAGCCCGAGCTCGGGTCTGGCGGACACCCGAGATCTATTCCCCGCCGCCCCGGAAGGGGTTGGGCTCACGACCTGAGTCCAGGTTCGATTGCCGGATCTCGGCGCAGTATGGGAGAGGCTTCTGTGACCCGAACCCTCGTTCTCCTGGCTTGTCTGACCGTGGTCGTGGCTGGGTGTTCTTCCCAGCCGGCGCCGACGGCGACGACACCGCCGACCGTGGCCCGTCCCAGCCACACGCCTCCCCCCACGGCCACGGCCGTGGTCACCCCCACGGTGGAGGCCCAGACGCCACAGGGCGAACCGCTGCCGTCCGAGCGCGGCAAGCTGTTCTCCGGCTCCGGCGCCTGCGCCGGGTGCCACACCGGCATGGTGGACGAGGGTGGGAACGATGTCTCGATCGATCGGCTGTGGCGTTCGACCTTGATGGCCAACGCCGCCCGCGATCCGTATTGGCAGGCGTCCGTTCGGGCGGAGGTATCCCTGCGGCCTGAGATCCGGCCGGAGATCGAGAGCAGCTGTTCGCGCTGCCACATGCCGATGGGGCATGTCACGGCACAGACCGAGGGGGAAGACCCGGCAGTGCTGGACGAGGGATTCCTGCGGGAGGACCACCCGCTGCACACCTTGGCGATGGATGGCGTGTCCTGCGCCCTGTGCCATCAGATTCGCGAGGATGGCCTCGGGCTGCCGGACAGCTACAACGGCGGCTTCGTGATTGATACGGAGACCCCGGCGGGTGGCCGCCTGAACTTCGGCCCGTTCACCATCGATGAGGCCCAGAGCGCCTTGATGCAGGGCGCCTCGGGCTACCTTCCGGTGCAGGGCCTGCACCTGTCTCGATCTGAGATGTGCGCCACCTGCCACACACTGTACACGCCGATTCTGGATGCTCAGGGTGAGGTCGTGGGCGAATTCCCCGAGCAGGTCCCGTATCTGGAGTGGTTCTACAGCTCGTACCGCAACAGCGCTGCCTGTCAAGACTGCCACATGCCGGAGGCGGAGGGCGGGGTGCGGATCTCCGCCACCAGCACCAACCTGCGCAGCCCAGTGTCAAGGCACGACATTGTCGGGGGCAATGTGTACCTGCTGGAGATGCTTAAGACCTTCGGCGTCGAGATCGGCGTGACCGCTTCCAGCGAGCAGTTCGATGACACCATCCAGGCCACGTTGGCCCTGCTGCAGCAGCAGACGGCGACGGTTGCCCTGGAAGAGATCAAGCTCGTCGGGGACTACCTGTCGGCGGAAGTGGTGATCGAGAACAATGCCGGTCACAAGTTCCCGACCAGCTTCCCCTCGCGGCGGGCGTGGCTGCACATCTCGGTCGAGGATGCCGGCGGAAAAGTGCTCTTCGAGTCGGGAGGGGTAAACCCCGATGGCTCGATCACCGGCAACGACAACGATCTGGATCCGGGCGCCTTCGAGCAGCACTACCAGGCGATTGTGCAGCCGGAGCAGGTGCAGATCTACGAGGCCATCCTCAAGGACACCGAAGAGGACGTCACGACGTCGGTCCTCAGCGCCGCTGGATTCTTCAAGGACAATCGCCTGCTGCCCTGGGGATTCGAGAAGTCCGCGCCCTACGAGGACATCATGGTGCGCGGGGAGGCGAGGGAGGACGGGGACTTCGACGAGGGCGGCGATCGGGTCGGCCTGGCGTTGCGGCTGCCCTCGGCCCAGGCACCGCTGACGCTACAGGTGGAGTTGTTGTATCAGCCGATCGGCTACCGTTGGGCCGAGAACTTGCGGACGATCGATGGGCCGGAGGTTGAGCGCTTCCTGGAGTACTACGATTCGCTCCCGAACACGCCGGTGGTGATCGCCAACGCCAGCCAGGTGATCGAGCGCTGAGGACTCGCGACCGGAGGCGGTCTCGGCCCAGGACCCTTGCCCTGGGTGCCCGCCTGGGCGGGCGAACCATGCCCACGGCCGGGGAGCGCAAGGATACGACCTGTCTTCCCCAACACAACTTGGCCCAACTCGAGCCTGTCTACCGCCTTCATTCATACATAACTGACAACACGCAGTCGTTGCTCAATGGCCTCGGCGTCGGCCAGGATGACCCAGACAGACTCGCGGCCCAGACCCGGGACCTGGCAATACGGAGTGGATTCGTGGCCATTGGGTGACACATGCCACTCCCTGGGGGAGATGGGGGAAAGTATGCTGGGGAGCGTCGGGAGGCCATGCACGAGCTGTCCGTCACCCAAAGCCTGCTCGAGATTGCCCTGCGCCACGCTCGGGAAGCCGGTGCGCAGCGGGTCACTGACCTTTACCTGGTGATCGGGGACTGGTCGTCGATCGTCGACGATTCGGTCCAGTTCTACTGGGACCTGGTGGCCCAGGGGACGGAGGCCGAAGGCGCCCGGCTGCATTTTGAGCGCATCCCGGCCCGGGCCATTTGCACCGACTGCCAGCGGGAATTTGCACCGGGCGGGGGAAGCCTGCTCTGTCCGGGCTGCGGTGGCAGCCGCCTGCGGCTACTGGCCGGGGACCAGTTGCATCTGGAATCGATCGGCATCGAGCCCGTTCCCCAGGCCAGGGCGCACGCGGAGAGCGAATGACCGAACGAGTGAACGTCGGTGAAGCGATCCTCGGCGCCAACGACAGGCTAGCTGCCGACAATCGCCGGATGCTCGATCAAGCCGGCGTGTTCTCGCTCAACCTGATGGCTTCGCCCGGCGCCGGCAAGACGTCGTTGATCGAGCGTACACTGGCAGCGTTGGCTCGAAGCGTGCGGGTCGGGGTAATCGATGGCGACATCGCCACCAGCCTGGACGCCGATCGCGCCGCCGCCGCCGGCGCCGAGGCCATCCAGGTCAACACCGGGGGCGAGTGCCATCTGGATGCCGTGATGATCCAGCCGGCGCTGCAGCGCCTGAGCCTGGACAGCCTGGACCTGCTGATCGTCGAAAACGTCGGCAACCTGGTATGCCCGGCGAGCTTCGCCCTGGGCACACATAAGAACGTTCTGATCGCCTCGGTACCCGAGGGCGCCGACAAGCCACATAAGTATCCGGGGATGTATCGGGGCATCCAGGCCCTGGTGTTGAACAAGATCGACCTGCTGCCCTATGTCGAATTCGACCAGGCCTTCTTCCAGCAAGGCGTGGAAGCGCTCAACCCGGGAGTGGTCACCTTTCCTCTTTCCTGCCGCACCGGCGAAGGCCTGACCGCCTGGCTGGCCTGGATCGAGGCCGAGGTGCGTCAGTTTCGCCAGGCGCATCCCCGAAAGGGGGCGCTGCAGCAGCCATGAAGACCGGCAGAACGCGGGCTCCGACGGAGCAAGAGGGGTTGCGGATTCATGTTACCGGAGTCGTGCAGGGGGTCGGCTTCCGGCCGTTTGTGTACTCCCTGGCGCAGCGCCTGGCGCTGACCGGCTGGGTGCGCAACACGGCCGGGGGCGTCGAGATCGAGGCCGACGGTCAGCCGCCGGCGTTGCAGGCGTTCGTCGAGGGCCTGCGCCGGGAAGCACCGCCGCTGGCGCGCATCGACAAAATCGACGTCGAGAGCCGGGCGACCGACGGGTTCGAGGCTTTCTCGATCCTGGCCTCTCAGCCCGACCCGAAGGCCTTCCAGCCGATCGCCCCCGATGTCGGGATCTGCAATGACTGCCTGCGCGAGCTGCGCGACCCGTCCGACCGCCGCTACCGCTACCCATTCATCAACTGCACGAACTGTGGTCCACGCTTCACGATTATCCTGGGCATTCCGTACGACCGTCCTAACACGACCATGAGGCATTTCGATCTTTGCCCGGAATGCGACGCCGAGTACGCCGATCCGGCCGACCGTCGCTTCCACGCCCAGCCCGTCGCCTGTCCGACGTGCGGCCCCCACGTGTGGCTCGAGGCGCAGGGGGCGCCATCGTTCGAAGGCGAGGCCGCGCTGCAAGCGGCGCGGCGCCTGCTGGCCGAGGGCAAGATCTTAGCGGTCAAGGGACTGGGTGGGTTTCACCTGGCGGTGGATGCGCTCGATCCCAGGGCGGTCGAACGCCTGCGCCAGCGCAAGCTTCGGGTTGACAAGGCGTTTGCGGTGATGCTGCCGGACCTAGAGGCCATCGAGCGTCACTGCTTGCTCGGGGAGGCTGAGCGGGCGCTGCTCTGCGGCTGGGAGCGGCCGATCGTGATCTGCCGGCGGAGACCGGACTCGACAATCGCTGCCTCGCTGGCACCGGGCCAGGCAACCCTCGGCGTGATGCTGCCCTACACGCCGCTGCATCATCTGCTGATCGAGCCGGCCTCGGGCTTCCCGGAGGCGCTGGTCATGACCAGCGGCAACCTGAGCGAGGAACCGATCGCAACCGACAATGACCAGGCCCGCCAGACCCTGGCACCTCTGGCCGATGCCTTCTTGATGCACGACCGGCCGATCCACGTCCGCTGCGACGACTCGGTGCTGCGCTCATTCGACGGGCAGGTGTACCCCCTGCGCCGCTCGCGCGGGTTCGCACCCTATCCCATCCAGCTGCCCTGGGAGGCGCCGTCCATCCTGGGCGCAGGGCCCGAGCTGAAGAACACCTTCTGCCTGAACCGAAAGTCGTATGCCTTCCTCAGCCATCACATCGGCGACCTGGAGAACTACGAAACCCTTGAGTCGTATCGCGACGGCATCGCCCACCTTGAGCGCCTGTTCCGGGTCAAGCCCCAGGCGATCGCCTACGATCTGCACCCGGACTACCTGGCGACGCGCTACGCCCATGAGCGGGCGGAGAGCGAGGGGCTCCCTCTGATCGGCGTGCAGCATCATCACGCCCACATCGCCGCCGGCATGGCTGAACATGGCCTGCCCATCGGGGCGCAAGTGATCGGCGTGGCGCTGGATGGCACCGGCTTCGGCGAGGACGGCACGATCTGGGGCGGCGAGGTCCTGCTCGCCGGCTACGCCGGCTACGAGCGCTTGTTCCACCTGCGGCCGGTGCCGATGCCCGGCAGCGAGGCCGCCGTACGCCAGCCGTGGCGCATGGCGCTGTCGTGGCTGCAGGCAGCCGGGATCCCCTGGGACCGCGATCTTCCGAGCGTTGAGGCGGCTGGGGAGCAAGGCCTGGCCGCCGTGAGGACCATGCTGGATCCTCAATCGCCCCTGGCGGCGATGCAGCCGCGCACCTCCAGTATGGGCCGGCTGTTCGACGCCGCGGCAGCGCTCGCCGGAATCCGCCAGCAGGTGAACTATGAGGCCCAGGCGGCGATTGAATTCGAGGCGGTGCTCGATCCGGCTGAGCCTGGGTACTACTCGCTGCAGGTCAGCGGCAGCCTGATCGATCCAGCCCCGGCGCTCCAGCGCCTGGTGGCAGACCGACGGGCGGGCGTTCCAGCTTCGATCGTCTCGGCTCGCTTCCATCGAGGAGTGGCGTTGGGCATGGTCGAGGTCTGCGAGCGAGCCCGCTCGGCTACGGCGGTCGCGACCGTCGTGCTCAGCGGCGGGGTGTGGCAGAATGTGGCCTTGCTGGAGCTGACCGTCCCGGCGCTGCGGGCCAGGGGGTTCAGCGTGCTGGTGCATCGCAAAGTGCCGGCCAACGATGGCGGCGTGTCGTTGGGGCAGGTGGCCGTGGCCGCCGCCCGGCTGAGCCAGGGCGGACGTGACTGATGGCGGCTGGCCGCGCCAGTGGCTGAGGGTATTCGGGCAGATCTGCCGGAGGCGCGGCCTGGGCGCCGGTCGCGAGCTCTCGGCGAGGTCCGGAATGCATTCGAGTGGAGGCAGGTAGATGTGTCTGGCGATCCCCGGTAGGATCCTCGAGATCTACGACAGCGGCGGCCTGCGCATGGGTCGCCTGGACTTCGGTGGAACGGTGCGCGAGTGCTGCCTGACGTACGTGCCGGAGGCCGAAGTTGGGAGCTACGCCATCATACACGTCGGCTTCGCCATCAGCCAGTTGAGCGAGAGCGAGGCCATGGCGACCCTGGAGTTGCTGCGCCAAATCGGCGAGCTGGACCTCGAGGACGGCGAGGCGGCGTGAAGTACCTGACCGAATTCCGCGAGGCGGCCCTGACGCGTGTCGTGCTGGACGAAATCGCGCGCGCGGTCACTCGTCCGTGGGTGATCATGGAAATCTGCGGCGGGCAGACGCATGCCATCGTGCGCCACGGGTTGGACCAGCTGCTCCCCCGGGAGATCGAGCTGGTGCACGGGCCGGGATGCCCGGTGTGTGTCACGCCGCTGGAATTGATCGACAAGGCGCTGGCGATCGCCGCCCAGCCGAATGTGATCTTCACCTCCTTCGGCGACATGCTGCGCGTGCCGGGCTCCGGCCAGGATCTGTTTCACGTGCGCGCCGCC
>JALHUE010000272.1 GCA_022866145.1 Anaerolineales bacterium
CAACACCAATCTGGATGGGTGACCAACCCCAGCCCATCCGAAGTAGATCGCACTTACCCGCTGGGATTCGTGAGTGCAGGTCACACGGGGCTGTTCTCGCAGCTCTCGTGGGCCGCCAGTCAGCTGAATTCCGGGTACTACCGCTGGCGCGCCGGCTATGCGGGGCCCTTCCTGCTGCCGGATGGCAGCTCAGTTCCGGCGGGTCCTGGAATCAATGCCGGCACCGCAGGCGTCCAGACGTTCTTCGCGGGCCTACTGCCGTACGACGCCTGGTTGGTGGCGATCGAGCCCGGAGGATTCGTCCGAACCTACGCCGCGCTGTTTGGGGACCCGTTTGCCATCACCCTCGACCCGCTGGTTCCGCCGGGGTTGGAGCAGCCCGGTTTGCAGCTTCCCTTCGAGGACGGCAAGGTCTGGTCCTTCACCGGAGGACCGCACAGCGCCTGGGGCAGCGGGTCGGCATGGGCGGCCCTGGATTTCGCGCCTCCCGGAAACGCACTCGGCTGTGTCCTCTCGGACGAGTGGGTAACGGCCGCCGCCGCCGGGCTGGTGCTGCGGTCGGAACAGGGCGAAGTGATCGTGGACCTCGACCAAGACGGCTACGAGCAGACTGGCTGGGCGCTGCTCTACATGCACATTGAGTCGCAAGATCGTGTGGCGGCGGGGAGTATTCTGAAGGCTGGCGACTTGATCGGGCACCCCTCTTGTGAGGGCGGCGTGTCCGATGGGACGCACGTGCACTTCGCCCGCAAGTACAATGGCGAGTGGATTCCAGCCGACGGAGAACTGCCCTTCAAGCTCGATGGATGGCTCTCAACGGGTGCCGGACGCGAGTACGACGGCCGGCTTGAGCGGGGCGATGTCAGCCTGGAAGCCTGCTCTTGCCGCATTGACAACAACCAGGTCAGCCGATGAGTATGCTCCCCCAGGCGCGGTCCGCACGGGTTCGATCGTGGCTGGCGCCAGCGCTCGCCGTCTTGGCGGCGGGCATGGCCTGCGCTCGGGCAGATATTCCTGCCGGCGGGGGGATCGGTTCGGGCGGATTGCCGTTGGAGCCCACCGCCGCCACACCGTCGGCGCCGCTTCCGACGCAGCAGGCTCCATCGACTCTGCCTGCGGCGACCCTCGCCCCCACGGCGACGCCAAGCATCGAGCCGGCTGAACCTGTTGCCTCCCCAACCTTCCCTGCCACGCCGACCATCGGGCTGATCTCCGAGTCCGAGGAGATCCTGTACCTCTCGCAATCCGGCGACACATTGCGGGCCGTAGCGGCCCGCTTCGGCGTTGTGCCGGAGGACATCGTCGTTCAAGGTGGAGCGTTGCCTGGGGCTGACAGCCTGGTGGATCCGGGGCTGCAACTGATCCTGCCGCGCAGGCTGGCATCGACCGGTCCATCGGAACGCCTGATCCCAGACAGCGAGCTGATCTTCTCGCCGAATGCCGCCGAGTTCGACGTGGACGGGTTCTGTGCCGCGGCGGGCGGCTTTCTCTGCCAATACCAGGAGTACGTCGGCTCGCGCCGGCTGCGAGGCCCCGAGATCCTCGCCCAGGTCGCACGCGACAACGCGGTGAACCCGCGCCTCCTGCTGGCGCTGCTAGAGTATGAGTCAGGCTGGGTGCTGGACAGTGAACGGCCGGCAGGCCAGGCCGCCGACTTCCCCCTTGGACACAGCAGCCCGGATAGCCGGGGCTTGTTCCGCCAGCTGACGTGGGCCGCCAACGAGCTGGGCAACGGCTACTACGGATGGCGGGCGGGCGGCCTGACGGATCTGAGTCTCAGCGATGGCAGCAGCCTGCGTCTGGCGCCGTCGCTTAATGCTGGGACGGTTGCACTCCAACGCTTCTTCTCACTGAGCCCGGATCCGGCCGCCTGGGCGGAGAGCGTCGGCGCCGAAGGGTTCATGCGGACGTACACTGCCATGTTCGGCGATCCCTTCCAGGATGAGTTCCAGATCTACGAACCCGGGGTGGCGCAGCCAGCCTTGATCCTGCCGTTTCTGCCCGGACACGTCTGGGCGTACACGGGCGGGCCACACGGTGCGTGGGAACGCGAAAGCGCCTGGGCAGCGATCGATTTTGCCCCGCCATCGCTTCAGCCGGGGTGCGTCGATTCCTCGGAGTGGATCGTTGCCGCGGCTCCCGGGCTGGTGGTGCGCAGCGGAGGCGGCGTGGTCGTGCTCGACCTGGATGGGGACGGCCGAGAGCAAACGGGCTGGACTCTGCTCTATCTGCATGTCGCCGACGCCGGCCGGGTGCAGGTGGGTGACTTCCTAGAGGAAGGCGACCTGCTGGGGCATCCCTCTTGCGAGGGGGGAGTCGCCACGGGGACCCATCTGCACATCGCCCGCAAGTACAACGGGGAGTGGGTGCTGGCAGACGGGCCTCTGCCGTTCACGCTCAGCGGCTGGAGGGTCCAGGCCGGGAGCAAGCCGTACCAGGGGACCCTGATCCAGGGCGATCAGGTGGTCACAGCTTGCAGTTGCGCCAGCCAAGAAACCCAGATCAGCCGATGACTCAGCCCGAGTTCAATCGAGGGTTGGCGCTCGCCAGCGTGCTGGCTGCCTACCTGGGGGGTTGCGCCGCCCCGCAGGCAGAGCTGCCCCCGAGTTCACCGACGCCCGAAGTTATGAGCGCCAGTGTCGCTACCGCCCTGCCGACGCGCAGCGCCTTTCCCCCTGGGGAGGTGCTGCCGTACGTTGCACAAAGCGGGGATACGATCCCGGTAGTAGCAGCCCACTTCAACACCACTCCCACCGTGATCCTGGAGGCCAATCCCGGCCTTTCCCAAACCACGACCCTACCGGCGGGGCTGCCGCTCCAGGTGCCGGCCTACTACCTGCCGCTCACGACCACGCCGTTCCAGAGCCTCCCCGACAGCGAAGTCATCAACGGGCCGACAGCGGTCGGGTTCGACACCCGGCAGGAGATCCTCAAGCGCCCTGGGTTCCTGAGCACGGTTTCCGACTATGCCTTCCGCAGAGAGCGTCCGGCCTGGGATGTGATTGATGTCGTTGCCCGCAACTACTCATTGCATCCAAGGTTGCTGCTGACCTTGCTTGAGCATCAGACTCAGGCGCTCAGCCAGCCCTTCCCGGACGAGATGGATCTGATCTATCCCCTGGGGTATGAGAACACCCGCTATCGCGGCCTGTACCGCCAATTGATCTGGGCGGCAGAGCAGGTGAACGACGGGTACTACGGCTGGCGAACTGGCAGCCTGCGCGATTTTGAACTTGCCGACGGGTTGCTGGCCCGCCCGGACTCCTACCAGAACGCTGGGTCAGTCGCCATCCAGAAGCTGTTTGCGTCCATGATGGGGCAGCAGGCCTTCGAGCGGGCGGTAGGCCCGAACGGGCTGGCCGCCACCTACCAGAGGCTGTGGGGGACCCCGGCGTTTGTGGCCGCGGTCGATTTGATCCCGGGCCAGCTCGAACAGCCGGCGCTCGCACTCCCGTTTCTGCCCAATCGGATCTGGGACTTCACGGGAGGTCCCCATCCGTCCTGGGGACCCGGCCTGCCGAATGGAGCCCTGGATTTCGCGCCGCCGGCGATGGAGGGCGGCTGCGCCTGGTCCGGAGAATGGGCCGCCGCACCTGTAGCCGGCACTGTCACCCGCAGCGAGGAGGCCATTGTTGAACTCGATCTCGATGGCGATGGCGATGGCGATCCCCGGACCGGATGGGTGCTGTTCTTCTACCACGTGGCAGAGCAGGACCGGATCGCACTGGGTGCAGAGGTGACCGCCGGCGATCGCCTGGGGCATCCGTCGTGCGAAGGTGGCCGGGCGACGGGTACCCACTTCCACATCGCCCGCCGCTACAACGGCGAGTGGCTTCCGGCCGGGGGACCGCTGCCCTTTGTCCTCGATGGGTGGGTGGCAGCAGACGGAAGCGAGCCTTACCTGGGGACGATGACCCGCGGCTCAAAGACCGTCGAGGCCTGCACCTGTACCACCGCCAGCAACCGCATCCTGTACGTCCTCCCCGACGGGGCGACCCCGACTCCCTCCGCCGCTCCCTGAACGCACGACTTGGCGTGACCCGGACCTCGACCGAGGCTGACGAACCTGCGAGGTGAGGCGTGGGCGCAGCACCCTTGCGCGCCCCAAACGGCCCATCGGCCGCGGCCAAGCCCGGGGGCCAACCCTCGGGCGAGGAGACTCCGAGCCTTGAACCTCCGGTCCAGTGCCAGAAGTCCTGGCACCAGGCGTTGGCTGTTTGCGCGCCGGGGCTACACTGGCTAGCTTCAGTGAGTCGAACGGCTACTGGCGAGCGCGAGGCCCTCGCCGGGCTTCGGTCGGTAGGCTAGCGTTTCGCCTTGGCAGGTGGCTTGCGCGTGCCGGGTTTCGGCTGGGCTGCCTTGGGCGTCTTGCCCCGTCTTGCCCTGGGTTTTGCCTGGCTTGGGCTGGGCCTGCCGCCGGTCTTGGATCTCGCAGCGGTGCCTTTGGCCTTGCTGCTGGCTGAGCCTCGGCTCGCCGCTCGGGTGGGGCTGTTACTCCTACCACGCACACCCGTCTTCTGCGCCGGTCGGGTTTGTCTCTCGACAGAGGCTGCCCTGGACTGGGGAACGGTAAGGGCTACGACCCGATCGCTTTCGCGAACCTCAGCCACCGTCTTGCCGCGGCCGCCGCGGGTGCGGCGGGGCGCGTCCGAGAGAGCGATCGAGCGGTCGGCGGACTTGTGAAGGTGGACCACGGCTCGATCCTCCGGGGAGCCGACCGCCGCGGCTGCCACGGCATCGCCCGCCTCGAGTTTCCAGGCTCGCACGCCCCGGCCATTGCGCCGCTGAAGCGGGAACTGCCCGAGATCGACCCGCTTGGCCTGCCCGCGGTCGGTCACGAGCAGCACTTCGGACTTGTCTGGGGCAGGATCCATCCCAACCACGCAATCCTCATCTTCCAGGCGCATTCCGAGGACACCCCCGGCGCCAAGTCCGGTCGGACGGATCTCATCCTCGGAGAAACGGATCCCTGCTCCAAAGCGACTGATGAGCACCAGGTCGTCCTGCCCGCTGGTCAGTCGGGCCCATCCCAGTGCATCCCCAGGGCTGAGGTTGATTGCCAGGAAGGTCTTTGCCGACGGGCCGGGCAGGGTTTCCAGGCTCGTCTTCTTGAGCATGCCGGAGCGGGTGCCGAGGAGCAGGTGAGCCTGGGCCGAGGGCGAGCGATCGGCAGGGAGCACGACCCCGGCGACAACATCAGCCCCCGGCCCGAACGCCGTTGCGCCGGCGACGGCGTTGCCATCCTTGGGATCATCGCACTCCGGGAGGGTGTGCACAGCCAGGGCGCAGCCCTGGCCGCGCCGGTCGAACAGGTACAGCGTGTCGCGGGCAGTGGCGCCCAGGAGCAGGGCGGGCGTGCTGCGGCCGGCGAGGCGCGGCAGGCGCGCAGTCGGAGTGCGGGAGACCAGCCCATCCGTCGTCACAACGACCCAGGTGTCCTTGGCTGGCGCCAAGTCGTCGGCGGTCAGCAGTTGACGGCCCTGGCGGCCGCGCTTGGCCTGATAGATCTGCGTCAGACGCCGGTCACCAAACCGGCTTTTCAAGTCGTTCAGCTCCTCGATGATGGCTGCGCGCTGTTTTTTCTCCGACGACAGCAATGCCTCGAGGTCGCGGATACGGGCCTGGGTCGCCCGGTAGTCTTCTTCGATCTTCTTGCGCTCAAGGGCGGAAAGGCGCTTGAGTGGCAGTTCGAGTATCGCCCGCGCCTGGGCGTCGCTCAGCATCAAGCGCTTCATCAGGCGCAGCCTGGCCTGTTCCGTATCCGGCGCGGCCCGGATCAGCTTGATCACTTCATCCAGGTGGTCGAGGGCCACTCGATAGCCCTCGAGGATGTGGGCGTGCTCGCGGGCTCGGGCCAGCTCGAAGGCGCTGCGGCGCTGGATGACCTGCAGGCGGTGCTCGAGGTAGACGCGCAGTGCCTGCTTCAGGCTGAGCAGACGGGGCTCGCCGTCAACAAGGGCCAGCATGTTCACCCCGAAGGTGCTCTGCATCGGCGTGCGCCGGTACAGTTCCGCTAGTACCTTCTCAGGCTGGGCGGTCTTGGCCAGCTCGAGGACTATGCGCAAACCCTGCCGATCGGACTCATCGCGCAGGTCGGAGAGACCTTCCAGATCGCCGCCACGCGCCAGCTCGGCGATGCGTTCGATCAGGCTCGACTTGTTGGTCAGATACGGCAGCTCGGTGACGATGATGCGCGTCCGTCCCCGGCCCATCTCTTCCACGTGGGCTTTCGCCTGGACCACGATCCGGCCGCGGCCGGTGGCGTAGGCCGCGATCAACCCCTCACCGTCGCCCTTCTCCTGGAGGATGATGCCACCGGTTGGAAAGTCCGGACCCTGGATGAACTGCAACAGGTCCTCAACGCCGACCTTCTCGAGGCGCGACCAGTTCTCGAGCATGAAGGCCAGGGCGTTGCACACCTCGGTCATGTTGTGCGGCGGGATCGAAGTCGCCATCCCGACGGCGATCCCGGTGGATCCGTTGACCAGCAGGTTCGGTACCGCGGTCGGGAGGACCACGGGTTCATACAGCGTGCCGTCGAAGTTGTCGCTGAAGTCGACCGTCTCCTTGTCGATCGCCAGCAGCATGTCCACCGCCAGCGGCGCCAGGCGGGCCTCGGTGTAGCGCATGGCCGCGGGCGGGTCGCCGTCGACCGAGCCGAAGTTACCCTGGCCGTCAATCAGCGGGTAGCGCATGGAGAAGTCCTGTGCCATCCGCGCCATAGCCTCATAGACAGTCATGTCACCGTGCGGGTGGTACTTGCCGAGGACCTCACCGACGATGCGGGCGGACTTCTTGTATTCCAGCGTGGGGCGGATGCCCATGGCGTGCATGGCATACAGAATCCGGCGGTGGACGGGCTTGAGTCCGTCGCGGGCATCGGGAAGGGCCCGCGCCACGATCACACTCATGGCGTAGTCGAGATACGACTGCTGCATCTCGACATCGATGTCGATCTGCCGAACCAAGCCAACTTCCATGGATCACCTCAGCTGGAAAGAACTGGCGGGGGACATCATACGGGCAGGATGCGCAGGCGTCAATTGCCTCTGACCCGTGCAAGAGACTTGCGGGATGGGGTCGCGCCGCGAAGAGATAGGCAGATCGATCGGCAGGGGTGTGGCTGTCGGGTATGCCCCCGCGTCGAGGTGCACGCGGCGCCTGAGGCTGGCCGGGCGGGGCCGCCCGAGGGGCTTGGCCGACTGCTGCGATCCGGGGCAAACTTGGCAAGGGCGGGGTGTGGGCCACGGCCCCACCCCGCCCTGAACGCCAAGGAGGGAGAGCCGACTCTTGAGGCCTGCCCCGCTTGAGCCTCAGGCACAGGCGGGGGTGATGCTTGGGCCGTCGGTGGCGATTTCCTCGGTCTGGCCTTCCTTCACGGTGAAGGTGCGCGCCTCAGCCTCGCGAGGCTGAGGTCGAGGGCGGAATACTTGCCGGGGTTGACCTGCTTCTGGTTATCCGGCGTGTCCGCCTGCTGCTTGAGCTGAAGCTGCCGGGATCGATCGCCATTGGATGGAGGGTGCAGCTGCGCAAGTAGGCCAGCTTGGCCGGGTCGGCGGTGAGGATTCCGAGGGACTGGAGTGCGCCGGCGGTAGGGGCCACGCCGACATAGCCCGAATCCACCGAGATCCAGCCTGAGGCACCCGGCTTGTCGGGGATGGCGATGGTGACCCAGGGGGAAGGTTCGTTGCGGCCGGTCCCCGGAGAGGACTGGCCGTTCAACAGGAATCCGACGATGTCGTACGCCTGGCCAGGGCCACGACGGCTGTTCAGATTGCCTCCGCTGGTGCTGAGCACCACGCCTTGGCTGACAGGGGTGTCGGTGGGCGCCGGGGGGGAGAAATCGCCTGCGCCGGCTCGGCAGTGGCCGTCGCGGGGGCCGCGGTCTCACTCGGCATCGGCGCCGCGATTGGTGATGCCGAGAGCGGCGCCTGGCCTGCCGGCCCGGACAAGTTGCAGTCCGGGCTGGCCACGAACCAGGGCAGCCGCCGGCAGGTACGCCCGGTCAGGATGAAGACGGCGGTTCATGAGCCTGCTTGCGGTGGGTGGCGCGGGATCGGGGAGCCCGCCAGCCAGCAAGGATACCAAAATTGTCCACATATCAAGCGGGTGCCCGCCCGGCGTGCACGGCCTTTCGCCCTTGCGGGGGTGGGGAGGGTGTGCTAGAATTGGGGCGTCCGTATCCGTAAGAAGTTCGTGTGAAAAGTGGGCTGCCCCCACTTTTCTTCGTGTAAGGCAGGATGGCGCTAAGATGAAGAGCGAGTTTTCGCTGGCATTCAACGAGATCACCGAGCGTTTCGGGCTCTCCCGTGAAACCGTGATGGAGGCCGTGGAAGCGGCGATGGTCTCTGCCTACCGGCGGGCCGTCAATGCCTCCACCCAGCAGGCGGTTGAAGCCAAGATCGACTCCGAGACCGGCGTGGTTCGGGTGTTCGCCGAGAAAGAAGTCGTGGAGTCGGTCGAGAACGAGATGACCGAGGTCAACCTGGAGGCCGCCCGCGCCGCCAACCCCGAGGCCCAGCTCAACGACATACTGTTGGTGGACTCAACGCCGGAGGACTTCGGGCGGGTTGCCGCTCAGACGGCCAAGCAGGTGATCTTGCAGCGGCTGCGCGAAGCCGAGCGCGACGCGCAGTACGAGGAGTTCATCGATCGCGAAGGCGACATGGTCCACGGCACCGTGCACTCGATCACGGCTCAAGCCGTAAGCGTCGGGCTGGGACGGGCCGAGGCCATCCTGCCGCGCAACCAGCAGATCCCAGGCGAGTCATTCCGCGTCCGAGACCGGGTGAGAGTGTACGTCCTCGAAGTCCGCAAATCCTCGCGCGGGCCGGTGATCGTTGTCTCGCGCACCCATCCCAACATGCTTCGCCGGCTGCTCGAGATGGAAGTGCCGGAGATCAGTCAAGGGCTAGTCGAGATCAAGGCCATCGCCCGGGAAGCCGGCAAGCGCGCCAAGGTAGCCGTCAGCGCATTGCGCGATGGTGTCGATCCGGTCGGGGCTTGCGTCGGCCTGCGCGGGGTGCGCATTCAGTCGATCGTGCGCGATCTGAACGATGAGCGCATCGATGTCATCCCCTGGGACTCCGACTCGGCGCTGTTCATCGCCAAAGCTCTGAGCCCGGCTCGGGTCTCCGGGGTGTACCTGGATGAGGACCCGGAGAGGGGCCGCACGGCGCTGGTGGTCGTGCCCGAAGACCAGCTAAGCTTGGCCATCGGCCGGGCCGGGGTCAACGCTCGGCTGGGGGCGCGGCTGACCGGCTGGCGCATCGACATCAAGAGTCTGGTCGAAGCCGCGACGGAATCGCGGGCCCAGGTCGAGCGCGAACCCGCACTCCTGGAAGCCTCCGATCGCCTGTCCGAGCTCGTGACCCAGGTCGATGCTATCCTGGCCAAGAAGGACGAGAACCGTCCGGTCACCCCGGAGGAATACCAGGTGCTGACGAGCTTCGTCGAGCGCCTCCAGCGCCATCTCGAATCGCGGCGCGGCGCCCGCCGCATGGCGTATCTGGAGCGCCTGGCGGCGGTACGCGAGGGCATTCCGGCCAGCGCCCATCAGGTCGGCCTTGATCAGGTAGGCTTGTCGGAGCGGGTGCTCAGCCTGCTGACGGAGGCCGGCTACGAGAGCGCC
>JALHUE010000273.1 GCA_022866145.1 Anaerolineales bacterium
CCACCTCCCACTTCAGCTCGTGGCACGGCGTGGGCAGCGCCCCCTTCACCTGGAGGTTGACCTGGACCGGGAAGCTCTCCATCAGCAGAAGTTCAGCCGTATCGACATATACCGGCCCGCGCTCGCCAGGCGGCACGTCAGAGCCTGGGATCGAGGCCGCCTCTGTCGAGGCAGCCGGGCCGGGCGCCTGGGCCGAGGGCGGCTCCGACGGTGCAGCCGGGTCGGGCGCTTGGGCACAGCCGCTCGCCCATCCCCCTGCAAGCACGACCAGGCAAACCAGTGAAATCCACGGGCGAATCATACGTCCCTCCTCAACAGGCACATGCTATCACCCTTGACGTTGCCGGGGCCCATGCGGTTCCCGCTGGCATCCCACGCCGGGGGAATGGGGCGGTTATCATTGCGTTCTGCCCGGCACGCTCCACGCCTGGACCCGGGGCCAAGCCTTGACTGAAACTCCAGACGCCGCCACCTCTCCCGCCCTTTCTTCAGAGCCGCCTTCGCCCATCGCTCGCTCTGCGCGGCGCGAATTCTTGACCGGCGGGCGCGACCAGCTGCCGCTGCTGCTGGGCGTGATCCCCTTTGGCTTGATCTTCGGGGCGCTGGCGCTGCAGGCCGGGTTGCCGCCCGTCGCTGCTCAGGCGTTTTCCTTCCTGATCTTCGCTGGCAGCGCGCAGTTCATAGCCGTCGGCATGCTGTCCAGCGCCCCGGCCGGCCTGATCGTCGCCACGATCTTCGTGGTCAACCTCCGGCATGCCCTGTACAGCGCCTCGCTCTCGCCGCATCTCACCCCCCTCCCGCCGCGCTGGAAGGTGCCCCTGGCCTGGCTGCTGACCGACGAAGCCTTTGCCGTAGCCGCACTCCGCTACCGCCAGCCCGACACGCGCCTGGCCCACTGGTACACCTTGGGCACCGGCCTGACCCTGTGGGCCGCTTGGCAGGCCAGCACTGCCCTGGGGATCGTGCTGGGAGCGCGCCTCCCTGATTCCTGGGGTTTGGAGGTGGCCCTCCCGCTGACCTTCATCGCCCTTCTGATCTTGAGCATCAGCGATCAACCCGGCGTGGCCGCCGCGGTCTCAGCCGCCGCCGCTGCCGTCGTCCTGCATGGCCTGCCCTACCGGCTGGGGCTGGTCACAGCCGCCGTGCTGGGCGTAGTTGTAGGGGTGGGGCTGCAGACCTGGCAGTCTCGCCGCGAACGCAAAGAGGCCATGCCGTGAGCCAGGGCGGCGTGTGGCTGGTGATCGTGGGCGGGATGCTTGTGACCTTCCTGACCCGCTTCTCCTTCATTGGCATCCTGCCGGCCGAGCGCCTGCCGCCCGTGTTCCGCAGCGGCCTGCGCTACGTGGCGCCGGCCGTGTTGGCTGCGATCATCGCCCCGGCCCTGCTGCTGCCAGACGGCTCGCTCAACCTCAGCCTGGGCAATTACCAACTGCTGGCCGGCCTGGCGGCGCTGGCGGTCGCCGTCCGCTTCCGCAATCTGTGGCTAACCATTGCCGTCGGCCTGGCGGTGTTCTGGCTGCTCCGTACCCTCGGCGGGTGAGCCCAGAACAGCCGGCGAATGTCGATGTGTGTGGAGTAGAATCTGTATTCCATGAAGCCCTCTTCCAACCCGCGCCGTTTCGCCTGGTTGGCCATCGCCGCCGCCGTGCTGACCATCAGCCTGAAGGGCGCGGCGGCGATCCTCACCGGATCGGTCAGTCTGCTGTCGGACGCGCTCGAGTCGACGATCAACCTGACGACCGCTGTGATGACGCTGATTGTGCTGTTCATCGTCGCTCGGCCGGAGGACGACGACCACACCTACGGACACGGCAAGGCGGAGTACCTCTCCAGCGGCGCCGAGGGCGGTCTGATCCTGGCTGCATCCGCCGGGATCATTTTCGTCTCGGTGCGGCGGCTGATCAACCCGCTGCCCGTGTCGCACCTGGACGTTGGCCTGGTGGTCATCGGGGTGGCAACGCTGATCAACCTCATCGTCGCGACCCTGCTGATCCGAGTCGGTCGGCGAGAACGCTCGGTCGCCCTCGAGGCCGACGGCCGCCATCTGATGACCGATGTCTGGACATCGGTGGGCGTGATCATCGGCGTTTTGATGGTCTACCTCACAGGCATCGTGCGCCTCGACCCGATCATTGCCATCCTCTTCGGCGCCAACATCGCGGTGACCGGGATCCGCCTGATGGTTCGCTCGACACAGGGACTGATGGACTCGGCTGTTCCCAAGGAAGAAGTCCAGGCGATCACTGCTACGCTTGACCGACATGCCGAGGCTGGCCTTCAGTATCACGCGCTGCGCACACGACAGTCAGGCTCCCGCAGCTTCGCCTCCTTTCACATTCAGGTGCCGGGTGAGTGGACCGTGCAACGCGGGCATGACCTGCTGGAACAGATCGACCTTGAGCTTCACAGGACGCTTCCGTACTTGACGGTTTTCTCACACATCGAGCCCATGGAGGATCCCCGCTCGTTTCAGGACATCCACCTCGACCGTCCCGACATCGATCAGTTGATGCAGCAGCAGGACCTCCCGCCCTCGCCTTAGCAGGCTGCAGAAGAACCCTCACGATAGAAGAGGCATTGGCATAGGTTCGGGTTTGGGCTTCGCCCAAACCCGAACCTATGCCGTTTTCTCCTGGTTGATGTACGTTTCCCGCAGGCTCCTACTCCCTTCCTTCCCGGCGCGCCTTAGCGCCCGGAGCGTGGCCGCCTAGAGATGGGTGAGGTTCTCATCCCCAGCCAGGAGCATCGCCTTGTCTTCACCTCGAGACTTGTCACCCCCGCCCAACTACCAACGGCCCCTGGGGTGCGTCCATGGCTGGCAAACAATCTGAGGGCGCGGCTGGCAGCTCTGGCCTCGAGCGTTGGGCGGGTTGGCCCTGCGAGTGCCTTCGTCGCGGCAGCGGGGCGCCGCGGGAATCAGCCTCGCCGGCGCCGTCCCCAGGGGGTGCCCGACCTTCATCGACGGGTGGAGACCACTCGGAGCAACAGGACGCCAGGTGTTGGACAGGAGGAGGTGAAAGGCACCGCGGCGCCCCCGCCTTGCTGCTTGGGCAGCAAGCCTCTGCCGTGTCCGCTCTCGGCTATCCGCCGGGGGCGGGATGCCAGAGATCGAAACGCTCGAGGATCGATCCCCCGATGAACTCGCGCAGGATCGAGTTGTCGGGAATCAACTCGGTGTCGAGGGGGAGAAACCACTCCAGGAAGGACAGCAGGCGCTTGGCCTCGACATGCTCGGCGGTGCCGAAGGCCACCTGGCGCAGCAGCGGCTCGGCCAGCGGAGCCAGCGCTGAGCTTTCGTACACCAGCGCCGTGTTGAACATCACATCTGCGTTCTCCTGGAAGGGGAATATGTAGCGCTTCTCGCCGCGGCGCACGGACTCCCAGCGGCGGATGGTCTCGGAGGCGTTGTAGCCTCGCTGCTTGGCGTCACGGACGATCCGGCGGATCAAGCGGGTGTCGGTGGTGGAGACCCGGTTGTAGCGGTCGAGGTTGAGCTGCGTCAGAGCCGAGGCATAGATGCGGAACGTTGACGGCTGCGGAAGCTCAGGCACCAGATCCGGGTTCAGCCCATGGATGCCCTCCAAGATGATCACCTGGCCGGGCTGAAGCTGTACGACGTCGCCCGCTTCCTGCTTGCCGGCCTTGAAGTTGTAGCGGGGCAGCTGCACGCTCTCGCCCTTGACCAGCAACCGCAGATCATGATTCAGCCGCGCCAGGTCGACAGCCCCCAGCGACTCGAAATCGAACTCGCCGTTCTCGTCGCGCGGAGTACGGTCACGATCGACGAAGAAGCTGTCGATCTCGACCGGGAACGGGGAGCTTCCCCGCGCCAGCAGCTGGATGGCCAGCCGCTTGGAGAAGGTCGTCTTCCCTGAGGACGAGGGCCCGGCGATCAGCACGGCCCGCACCGCCGGCTGGCGCTCCGCCACCAGGGCCGCGATCTCAGCGACCCGGCCTTCGTGCAGGGCCTCGGAGACCAGGATCAGCTCGCGGGCACGTCCGGCGGCGATGGCGTCATTCAGAATGCCGGCACTGGAGATCCCCAAGCGGTCGAGCCAGTCGCCATACTGCCGGAACGTGGAGAGCAGCATGGGGTAGTCGGGCAGCGGCAGCAGTTCGGTCGGCCGATGGCGGCGCGGAAAACGCAGGGTGAAGCCGTTGTCGATCTGCGACAGGCCGAACCACTGCAGATAGCCGGTGGTGGGGACCATATAGCCGTGGTGATAGTCGCGAAAGCCCACGAGCTCATAGAACACCAGGTGCGGCTTGCGACGGTGCGAAAGCAGCCGCGCCTTGTCCCGGTAACCCTTCTCTTCAAAAGTCCGGATGGCTTCGTCGAGGGGGACCTGGATCTTGGCGAAGGGCATATCGGCCTGGACGAGCTCCCGCATCCGCCCTTCCAGTCGCGACAGCTCGAGGGCCGAGAGCGGCTCGCGCCCGGACACCTGGCAGTAGTAGCCGCCGGAGGCCACCGAGTGGTCGACCGTCAGGTTGGTTCCCGGGAAGAGATCCTCAAAGGCAGCCGCCAGCAGGAAGGTGAGCGACCGGCGGTAGATTCGCATCCCATCCGCTTCGCTCATGCGCACCGGGCGCACCCGCGAGTCAATCTCGACCGGGTAGGTAAGCTCGCGTAACTCGCCGTTCATGACGGCGCCGACCACCGGCGCCTGGTCGGGATCCACCGGGGCCAGGAACTCCGCCAGGGTCGCGCCGCGGGGGCCTTCCAGCACCCGGCTATCGGGCAGGATCACCTGCACCGTGGTGCGGGCCTCTGACCAGTTGACTACGGATTCTTCGGACATGTCAGCGGGCGCCCTCATCGCTGAGAATTCTACTCCGCTCGAACGGCGGGGGTGTCCGGCGGCTTCGCCCCCAGCAAGGCGATCTCCCCACCCCTATCGGTCTGAGGTGGCCTCCATCGCCCAGCCACCGGCAGTCCACAATTTCCCCACATTCCTGCGGCATACTCCTGCTCAGCATAGCGGATGACGAAAGGAGTTGGGAATGAACCGTTGGGTCTTCCGTGGAATTCTGGCAGTGCTGCTGCTGGCGATGGTCGGTGTTGGAGCCGGCCTGTATGCCTACTCCCTGGGCGTAGCGCAGGGACAGGCGCTGGCCTCGGGAGGAGGTGTGGCGCTTGTGCCCGCGGGGGTTGCAGCCTACCCTACCGGGCTGTATATGCCGGGAGGGTTCCTGGTCAGTTGCCTGGTCCCGCTTTTCGTGCTCTTCGCCGGACTGGCGTTCCTGCGGCTGGCCTTTGGGCCGCGGCACATGGGGCACGGCATGTGGGATCGAGGCGGCCGCTGGGAGGGCGACCTTCCGCCGATGTTCCGCTCCTGGCATGATCGAGCCCACAGCTCGCACGACGAGGCCAACCCAGGAGGATCGACCGCTCCCTGAACCCCCCCCGTCTCAGTCCCTCCTGCGCTTGCGGGCGCAGGAGGGACGCCCGCTGGAAGTCCGGTTTCGGACGCCACCGCCGGGTCATTGGACACTGGACCGCAGGGATGACGGCGAGCCTGGAACCCCGGAGGTAGGGAATGCCACGTCGACAGACTACACCCCGCCGTTGCTCCTGACTGCAATCTTGGCGACATTCGAGGTATCCGGGCGGATCCTGTTCGGAGTCTGGCGGGTTGCTGCAGGCATCGCCGTGAATCTGGCAGCCGACACCTTTCCGGACGCCAGGCCAGGACGACGGTGCGACCCTTCGACGAGGCTTCCGCTCTGGTCTCCGATGGCGTTTGCCGCCGCAGCCGCGACCCGATATACCTTGGCTTCGCCCCGCTCCCTGTCGGCCTGGCGAGGAGGCTGAGATCTCTGAGCCCATTTCTGGCCATCCTGATCCTCGTTGCGCGGTTCGACGGCGGTTCATCCTCCCCGAGGCGCGGGGGCTTACCGCGCGATACAAAGAGGTATCGGCGAGGAACGCGTGCGCAGCCGGTCGGTGGCCAACCCTCCGCCGACCGGCTGGACGACTGTTCCGCTCGGTCAAGCGCCCCCAGGGCGGCGGCCGACGTCCTTCGCCTCCCGTTCTGCCGGAGGTGTGCGAGAATACATGGGTCATGAGCGGCAGCACGCGAATCGAGCAGGCAGGCAGAGGATGAAACGGATCCTGGTGATCGAAGACGATCTCGGTATCGTCAAGTTGGTGCGCGAGTACCTGGAGCGGGCCGGATATGAGGCCCTCGCCGCCAGCGATGGCGCAGCCGGTCTGGCCCGCGCCGTCTCCGACAGCCCGGACCTGGTTGTGCTCGATCTCGGTCTGCCGGGCATGGACGGGCTGGACGTAGCGCGCGAGCTGCGGCGGCGATCGCAGGTCCCGCTGATCATGTTGACCGCCCGCGGCGAGGAAGCCGATCGGATTGTCGGGCTGGAGCTCGGGGCGGATGACTACGTGGTCAAGCCCTTCAGCCCGAAGGAGCTGGTGGCGCGGGTCCGAAGTGTGCTGCGCCGAGTCGATGCGTCGGGCAACGCGGCCGCGGAACAGGTCCACCGCGCCCTGGATGTCAGCCTGGACATCTCCCGGATGCGAACCCTGCGCGGCGATCAGGTGATTGACCTGACGGCCGCCGAATTCCAGCTGCTGCTCGTGCTGGTCCGGCAACCCGGCCGAATCTTCACCCGCGCCCAGCTGCTTGAAGCGCTCCACGGCGTGGCCTTCGAGTCATATGAACGGGCCATCGACACCCATATCAAGAACCTGCGCCGCAAACTAGAGCCCGACCCCCATCAGCCCCGCTATGTGCTGACCGTGTACGGTGTGGGCTACCGGTTCGCCGACGAATGAGCGCCGGGTGTTCCGCCAGCCGCCGGTTCAAGCGTACCGCCTCAACCGGACGAGGTGGGCGGCGATGAGGCACGGGCGCCATCCCCGCCACCGTCCCGGATGGTGGCCGGAGAATGAACCCTGGCCGCCGGCACACCGCCGCCGGCCGAACGACCTGCAACGCATGCCCCGGGCGTTCTTCTGGCGCCTGGCCGGTTTGTTGGTCTTTCTCACCCTGCTCGCAGGGTTTGGCTGCGTCCTGGCGACGGGAGCGCTCTCGGTTGCCCAGGGATGGCTGCAAGCCCCGACCCAGGCCGTGCCGATCTGGAGTGTGTGCGGCGCCAGCTTGCTGCTGGCAGGGCTGGCCACAGCCGCCATCGGGATGCGCCGGCTGCTGCTTCCGCTGCGAGACTTGGCCGATGCCGTGAGCCAGGTCGAGAGCGGGAATCTGAACGCCCGGGTGGTGGCCGGCGGGCCGGGCGAACTCCGGGCCTTGGCCCACGCCTTCAATCGCATGACGGCCCGGCTGCAGCGCACGGAACAGCAGCGCCGCAACCTGCTGGCCGACATCCATCACGAACTGCAGACGCCCCTGACGGTCCTGCAGGGCAACCTGGAGGCCATGTTGGACGGCGTGTACCCGGCCGATGAGGCCCATCTCTCGGCGCTGATGGAGGAAACCCGGCTGCTGTCGCGGCTGGTGGACGACATGCGAGTCTTGTCTGACCTGGAAAGCGGCGTGTTGCGCCTGCACCGGGAACCCACCGACCTGGTTCGCCTGGTGGAGGAGCTGCGGGTATTGTTCGGCCCTCAGGCCCGGCAGCGCCGAGTCGATCTGGTGGTGACCACCGCCGCACAGCTGCCGCCGGCAGACGTCGACCCGGTCCGCGTGCAGCAGGTGCTGGCCAACCTGCTGTCCAACGCCCTGCGGCACGCGCTCGAGGGAGGAGAAATCCGGCTGTCGTTACAGGCGGCCGAGAACGGCTGGATCCCGCTGCAGGTGGGCGACACCGGTGTTGGGATCGCGCCGGGCGATATCGACCATGTTTTCGACCGCGCCTACCGCTCCACCGATTCCGGGGGCCGAGGCTTGGGGCTGACCATCGCCAAGAGCCTGGTCGAGGCCCACGGCGGCGAGATCTCCGTCGAAAGCGTGCCGGGACGCGGCACCACCGTCCGCTTCACTTTGCCGGTGAAGGGCGACGACTGAGCCAATTCGAATCCCAAGGGGCCCGGGTGGACCCAGACCCCTTGGGGGATTCAGGGATCACGGCCGAGAGAGTCAGACGCTCATGGGTCGGCGTCCATCTCCACCGGGCGACAGCACAGCACCAGGTCCTTGGCGGCCCGGATTTCGTCCAGGCGTCCGAAGGGCGTGTTGTGGGGCGCGGTCTGCAGCGTCTCGGGATCGGCGTGCGCCTCTTCGGCGATCTTGCGCATGACCTCGATGAAGGCGTCCAGGGTGGCCTTGCTTTCGGTCTCCGTGGGCTCGATCATCAGCGCTTCGTGGACGATCAAGGGGAAGTAGTTCGTCGGAGGATGGAAGCCAAAGTCCATCAGCCGCTTGGCGACATCCAGGGCGCGCACACCCGGGGCATCATCCCAACGTCCTTCGGCCACGAATTCGTGCATGCAGATCCGGTCGTAGGGGACATGGTAGACGTCCCGCAGCCGGGCGCGGATGTAGTTGGCGTTCAGCACCGCATGGTCGGAGATCGCCCGCATGCCGGCCTTGCCCTGCATGCGCATGTAGGCGAAGGCACGGACGTGCATGCCGAAGTGCCCATGGAAGGCTTTGACCCGTCCGATGGTCTTCGCCGGCATGACCAGCCCGTACAGCGGCGCTTGCTCCTCGTCCTCCTCCTCGACGATCTGCACGACCGGACCGGGGAGGAAATCCACCAAGTGCTGGCGCACCCCCACCGGGCCGGAGCCCGGGCCGCCGCCGCCGTGAGGCGTCGAGAACGTCTTGTGCAGGTTGAAGTGCAGGACGTCGAAACCCAGGTCTCCCGGACGGACCACGCCCAGCAGGGCGTTCATGTTGGCGCCGTCGCCATAGACCAATCCACCACAGCTGTGGATCTGATCTACCACCTCGCGCACGTGCTCCTCGAACAGGCCGAGGGTGTTAGGGTTGGTCAGCATCAGCCCGGCGACGGTGTCGTCGCACGCCTGACGCAGGGCCTGAAGGTCAACGTTGCCACGATCGTCCGATGGCAGTTCAACCGTCTGTAGCCCACTCATCGAGGTGGAGGCGGGGTTGGTGCCGTGGGCTGAGTTGGGGATCAGGATTTTCGTGCGCTTGGTGTCGCCCCGCGCCTGATGGTAGGCGCGAATGATCAGAATGCCGGTGAGCTCTCCGTGGGCGCCGGCGGCCGGCTGCAGGCTAATGCCGGCGAAGCCTCCGATCTCCTTCAGCCAATCCTGGAGCATGTACATCAGCGCCAGATTGCCTTGCACGGTCTCGGGATCCTGCAGCGGATGGGTGAAGGCGAAGCCGGCCAAGCGGGCCGCATCCTCGTTCACCTTGGGGTTGTACTTCATCGTACAGGAACCGAGCGGGTAGAAGCCGGTATCAACCGCATGGTTGAGCTGAGAGAGGCGCACGAAGTGCCGGACGACGTCGATCTCGGCCAGCTCGGGGAGCGGCAGGTCGCGGCGCATCAACTCCCTCGGTAACGCAGCCGCCGGGACATCGGGGTGAGGCAACGTGACGCCCTCCCGGCCGGGGGAGGAGAGCTCGTAGATCAAAGGCTCAGGCATGGGACACCTCCTCCATGGCCTCGACCAGGGCATCGATCTGGTCTCGGCTGTTCATCTCGGTGACCGCCAACAGCATGTGGTCGCGCAGCTCAGGGTAGTCCTGGCCCAGGTCGTAGCCGCCGAGGATGTCGAAATCGAGCAGCGCCTGGTTGATCTCCGCCACCGGGCGCGGGCACTTCAGGGCGAACTCGTGGAAGAACGGGCCTTTGGTCCACAGGCCGAAGCCGGGCACCTTGGCCAGGCGCTCGGCCGCATAGTGCGCCTTGTGGTAGCACAGCTCAGCCGCCTGGCGCAACCCTTGTTTGCCCATCAGCGACAGATACACCGCCGAGGCCAGGGCCATCAGGGCGACGTTGGTGCAGATGTTGGAAGTCGCCTTCTCCCGCCGGATGTGCTGCTCGCGCGGCGTCAGGGTGAGCACATAGCCGCGCTGGCCGCGGCTGTCGACGGTCTCGCCCACCAGGCGTCCGGCCATCTTGCGCACGAACTCCTGCTTGATGGTGAAGTGACCCAGCGTCGGGCCGCCGAACGACATCGGGATGCCCAGCGGCTGTCCGTCGCCGACGACGATATCGGCGTCGAACTCGGACGGCGGCCGGAGCATGCCCAGCGCCAGCGGGTTGACCACAACGCACAGCAGGGCCCCGGCGGCGTGCGCCGCCCGGCCCAGCGCCGTGAAGTCCTTGATGCGGCCGAAGAAATCCGGGTACTGGACGGCCACCATCGCCGTGTTCGAGTCGATCCGGCTCGGCAGGTCTTCGGCTGACGCCGGCAGCCGCTCGTCGCCCGCAACCTCCACTTGCATGCCCTGCATGTACGTCCGCACCACCTGGCGGTACTGCGGGTGGATCGCCGGAGACAGGACGAGCTTGTGGCGGGCGCCGCGATGATGGTTCAAAGACAGAATGGCGGCCTCGGCCAACGCCGTGGCGCCGTCATAGTGCGAGGCATTCGAGACCTGCATCCCCGTCAGGTTGCAGATCAGGCTCTGGTATTCAAAGATCGCCTGCAGCGTACCCTGCGAAATCTCCGGCTGATAGGGTGTGTAGGCGGTGTAGAACTCGCCCCGGCGCAGGATGTGATCGACGGCCGACGGGATGAAGTGGTTGTAGGCGCCGGCCCCGAGGAAGCAGGCGAAGTGCCGCGTGTCGACATTGGCCTCCGCCATCTCCTGCAGCTCCTGAGTAATCTCCAACTCCGAGACTGAGTCGGGCAGATCGAGATCAGGAAAGCGGACGTCGGCCGGAACCGCCTGGTACAGGTCATCCAGGCTGCGAACGCCGACGGCCGCCAGCATCTCCTTCCTTTCGGCATCCGTGTGCGGAATGTAGGCCATCAGTGGCTTCGCTCCTCGCAGTGCTGCTGATAGGCACTGGCGTCCATCAGTCCGTTCAGCTCAGCCGGATCGCTGAGCTCGAACTCGATCATCCAGGCCTTGCCGAACGGTTCGGCGTTGATCCACTCCGGATTGCCGGCCAGCTCGTCGTTCACCCGGCCGACCTTGCCGGACACCGGCGAATAGACTTCTGCCGCCGCCTTGACCGACTCCACCGTGACGATCGCCTTGCCTTTGTCGAGCGTGTCGCCGGGACCGACCAGGATCTCCACAAAGACGATATCCGAGAGCTGATCCTGGGCGTAGTCTGTCACGCCCAGCACCGCCTTCTTGCCCTCGGCACGGATCCACTCATCCGTGGCGGTGTACTTCAGATCGCTGGGAAATTCCATCTTCGCCTCCACGTGCATGGATTGGTGGGTTGCCGACTCAAAAGCATGCAAAGGGCGCACGCAGGGATTAGCGTGCGCCCTCTGTCGCTGACCTGAGAGATTCGCCCCACTGGAAGGGCTTGCCCCGTCGGTGCCTTGCGGCTTTCCAGAGGTTCGGCCAACCCGGGTCCTGTGACCTGAGAGTTTCGCCGGCGCCTGCAGCGGCGGATCCGGTTTGCCCCTTCGGTGCCGGCCGGAAGCTGCCGGCCGGGCTCTCCCCGGGCTGTGCTGTGTTGTCTTTCCATTCTAAGGGACGCCGGAAGCGCGAGTCAAGCCATTGCCCTATTTGCAGGATGGGAGAGCCGGGCTTTCGGCCTGGAGCACCCCGGCTGAGCCGGTCCACTCCTGCCCCGGCCAGGAGCTGCTCTCGTCGGCCAAGGGAAGCCCGGGTGAGGGCCTCGGCACACGGAGTCCGCTGCCACGCAAGCGCTTGGCCTAGGGCAGGCGCCGGCGGCAGGCACCCTGCCTTGCCAGCCGAGGCTCTCTCCAGGATAATCCAATTGCCTGGCTAGCACGCATCCCCTGAACCAGGTACTCTGCCCCCCGAGGTCAACCGCGGATGGACTCCAGCAACGCTATCCTGATCACCGGCGCCAACGGCGAGATCGGTCACGGGTTGATCCATCAGCTGTGCGAACGCAACGCTGGCCGCATCCTGGCCACCGACATCCAACCGCTGGACACGAGCTTGGCCAGCGCCTGCCACGAGTTCTTGCAGGGAGACATCAACGATCCAGCTCTGTTCGCGGCGTTGGACGAACGCGGCCCCTTCTCGACCGTCTTCCACCTGGCCTCGATCCTGTCCACCAAGGCCGAGCGCGACCCTGAGCTGGCCCACCGGGTGAACGTCGACGGAACCCTGCGCCTGCTGCAGATGGCCCACGACCATTCCCAGCGTCTTGGGCAGTCCGTTCGTTTCCTATACCCCAGCTCGATCGCCGCCTATGGCCTCCCCGACCTGAAGGCCAAGACGGCGGCCGGCCAGGTCCGCGAGGACGACTGGCTGACGCCGGCGACCATGTACGGCTGCAACAAGCTGGCCTGTGAGCACCTGGGGCGATACTTCTCGACCTACTATCGCCGCTTGGCGCCTGAGCCACCAGCCGCCCGCATTGATTTCCGTTGCCTGCGATTCCCCGGGTTGATCAGCGCCCAGACGGTTCCCACCGGCGGCACCAGCGATTACGGGCCGGAGATGCTGCACCATGCCGCCCAGGGAAAGGCGTATGCCTGCTTCGTCCGACCCGACGCCCGGCTGCCCTTCATGGTGATGCCGGATGCCATCCGGGCGATGCTACTGCTGGTCGAAGCGCCGCGCGCCCGGCTCAGGCGTCAGGTCTACAACGTGACCTCCTTCAGCCCAACCGCCGACGAGATCCTGCAGGCCGTCCGCCGCGCCTTCCCTCAGGCCGAGGTCACCTTCGCCCCAGACACGAACCGCCAGGGCATCATCGACAGCTGGCCAGCCGAAGTCGACGACAGCGCCGCCCGCAAAGATTGGGGCTGGAAGGCGGAGTACGACCTGCGGCGCGCCTTCGAGGAGTACCTGGTCCCCGCCGTCCGGCAGCGGTACGCCTGAAGCCCTCAACCCTTCCAAACCATCCGAGCCGGCCGTTGAGCCCACCGGCGCGACAATCTACTCCACGCTGCCGTGGCCGAGTCGGGCCAAACCCCGTCGACTTCGCCCCGTGCGGGCAGGCGCCCGCCCTGCACGCCAGGGGAGATCAGCCATCATGAGACACTGGCTGGCAGTGGCAGGCATCCTTGCCTTGGCGGCGTTGGCGAGCGGTTCGACGTTTCCGAATGGTGATGGCACGCCGACTCCGGCGCCGCCCACACAGCGGCCGGCCGCTTTTCGGCTCTGGAACAGACCGCGGGAGACCCCACTGCCTGCCCCAACGAAGGCATGCGAAGCCTCGGTAAGTGGATCGGGAATACAGGCGGTCGGCCCTCCCGCAGGGAGGGCCCAGGAGACGAGGCGCGTTCCACCTCAGGTCACTATTCCCCTCGGTGAACCCGAGATCGATCAGAGGGTTGCTGCAGTGGGATCAGCGATCCGCTGCAGGGTCTCGGCTGGGGACCGGATGCTCGCAGCCTCCGGCGATTTGCTTGCAGCGCCCCTCGCGGATGGCTGGGGAGAATGTCGCTCGCCTAGCGGTACAGCCGCGGCACGCGGGCGCTGATGCCGCAAGTGACTTCGTAGTTGATCGTCCCCCAGACGTCCGCCAGGGACTCGGCACTGACCTCGGCTGCACCTTGCCGGCCGATCAGCACGACCTCGTCGCCGGGGCGGGCTTCCGCACCCGAGCCCAGTCGCACCGTGATCTGGTCCATCGAAACGCGCCCGACGACCTCGGCCGGGCGGCCGTCGATCAGCACCCGCGCCCCCGGCCAACGCCGGAAGCCATCACCGTACCCCACCGAGACCGTGGCGATGGCCTCGTTCTGACCGGTGGTATAGATCTGGCCATAGCCGATTCCTTCGCCGGCGGCGACGGCCTTGACCTGGCTGACCTGGGCCTTCCAGCCCAGTGCCGGATGTAGGCCGGAGCCAAGGTCCAACTCATCTGAAGCCTGCATCCCGTACAGCCCCAGCCCGATGCGTACCAGGTCGAAATCCATCTCCGGCCAGCGCAGGGCGGCGGCGGTGTTCGCCAAATGGCACCAGGTCGGCCGCAAGCCGGCCGAAGACAGCCCGGCGAGGACCTCCTGGAACAGTGCTTGTTGGCGGCGGCTGGGGGCGGGGTCGGCTTCGCCGGCGCGCGCCATGTGGGAGAAGATGCCCTCCAGCTCGACGCCGTCGGCGTCGTGAACCCGGCGGGCGAGCGCCAGCACCTCGGACGGCGATGCGCCCAGCCGGCGCATCCCAGTATCGACCTTCAAGTGCAGGCGGGCTGGGCGACCGATTTGGCGGGCGGCGGACTCTGCCACGCCCACCTGGTCGGGGTGCCAAACGGTTAGCGAGATGTTGTCGGCAATGGCAGCCGGAACCGCAGCCAGGGGGACTGGTCCGAGGATGAGGATTGGGCAGTCCAGGCCGGCACGGCGCAGCTCGAGAGCCTCACCTAGCCGGGCTACCCCGCACCACACCGCCCCGGCCTCCAGCGCCGCCCGGGCGACCGGAACTGCACCGTGGCCGTAGGCGTTGGCCTTTACCACGGCCATTACGGCTGCCTCACGGCGGGCGAATTGGCGCAGGTTGGCGCGGATCGCGCCCAGATCCACTTCCGCCCAGGTGGCGTACGCATCCGTCTGCGGCATGCGACCTAGTATACGGAGGCGTCGACCGGCCGACAACTGGGGCCGTGGGTATAATCCGCAATCGCCATGACGACCGAAGGTTGGATCACGCTCCTGACCATCACGGTCGCCGCCATCCTGCTGGCCAGCGAGCGGCTGCGCCCGGACGTGCTCGGCATCCTGGTCGCTCTGACGCTCGGGCTGACCGGCGTTATCTCGGCTGAAGAGGCCTTGTCCGGTTTCAGCCAGGCAGCCGTGATCACCATCCTATCGGTCTTCATCCTCTCGGAAGGCCTCGAGCGCACCGGGGTGACGGCCTGGCTGGGCTCCCGCATCCTCCTCCTGGCGGGAGCGCACGAACGGCGCCTGATTGGCGGGCTGACGCTGACGAGCGCCGGCTTGTCGACCTTCATGAACAGCATCGCCGCCGCCGCCATTCTGGTACCTCCGGCGATGGGAATCTCGCGCAAGGCCAACATCCGGCCGTCGCGCTTGCTGATGCCCCTGGCCTACGGAGCCCTTCTCGGCGGAACGGCCACGCTGCTGACCACCGCCAATATCATCGTCAGCACCACCCTCGGTCAGGCCGGGTACGCGCCCTACGGGTTGCTCGACTTCCTGCCGGTCGGCCTGCCGCTGGTGATCGCCGGCACCGGGCTCCTGATCTGGCTCGCCCCGCGCCTGCTGCGCCAGCGCGATGTGGCCAGCGAGATCGCCCGCGTTCGCCGCGCCCAGACCGAACTCGCCAGCCTGTACGACCTGGAGACCGGGGCCTCGGCCTTCAGCGTTCCCTCTCATTCCCCCGTCACCGGCCAATCGCTGGGTGGGCTCGGTTGGGGGCGGGACCTCGGGCTGACCGTCTTGGGCATCCTGCACCGAGGACGCTGGAAGCTGGCACCCGATCGGGAGGTGCGGGTACAGGCCGAAGACGTCTTGCTGCTGGAAGGCCGCCCGACGACGGACTTCATTCAGCGCAACCAGCTGGAGCCCTACGTCGACCCGCGTCTGCTGGAGACGATCGCCACGGCCCAGGTGCCCCTGGTCGAGGTCGTGCTTGCCCCCCGCTCCGAGCTCGACGGCAAGTCGCTGCGGGAGATTCGATTCCGCGAGCGCTACGGGATCCAGGTCATCGGGCTGTGGCGGGCGGGCGCGGTCCTGCAGGAAGACCTGGCCGAACAGCCGCTACACTTCGGCGACGCCATGCTGATGCAGGGCCCCAGCGAGAAGTTCGATTTGCTGCGCAGCGACGAGAATTTCCTGATCCTCGAAGCGGAAGCTGCCGGGCGTCCGGGCTGGAGGGCCTGGGTGGCAGTGGGCATCGTCGTCGCCAGTCTGGGCTGCGCGGCCCTCGGGCTGCTGCCGATCGCCATCGCTACCCTGACCGGCGCCATGCTGATGGTGCTCTCCGGGTGCATCCAGATGGACGCCGCCTACCGCTCGATCTCCTGGCGAACCATCTTCTTCATCGCCGGCATGCTGCCGCTGAGCATCGCTCTGCAGACCACCGGGCTGGCTGATTTGCTGGGGGAGGGATTGATCGGTCTCACCGGCGGCGCCGGCTCACTGGCGCTGGCGACGGCACTCTTGCTTGCCACGATCGGTCTCGGCCTGCTCATCGGCGGCCAGACGACAGCGGTGGTGCTGGCCCCCGTGGCGATCGCCGTGGCCGAGATCGCCGGGGTGGATCCGAGGGCGATGGCCATGGCCGTGGCCGTCGGCTGCTCCCTGGCCTTCCTCACGCCCCTCGGCCACCCGGCCAATCTGCTGGTGATGGGGCCGGGCGGTTACACCGTGCGTGACTACCTTCGCCTGGGCGCCCCGCTGACGGCCGTGACCGCGCTGCTAACGCTGCTCGGACTACATTGGGCCTGGGGATTGTGATGCGCTTGCGTTTCGAGATCGATAAGACCGACGGCCTGGCCCGTGCCGGCACGCTCCATACCGCACATGGTCCGATCTCCACGCCCGTGTTCGCTCCCGTTGGAACCCAGGCCACCGTCAAGGCCCTGACCGCGCCCCAGCTGGAGGAGTTGGGGGCGAGCTTGATCCTGGCCAACACCTACCACCTGTACCTGCGCCCGGGGCCGGAGCGCGTCCAGCGTCTGGGCGGCCTGCACGCCTTCATGGGCTGGACCCGGCCGATCCTGACCGACTCTGGCGGCTATCAGGTCTTCAGCCTGTCGAAGACCCGGCGAATCGACGCTGACGGGGTGACCTTCCGCTCGCACATCGATGGCTCCAGCCATCGGCTGACGCCGGAAGGCGCCATCGCCATCCAGGAGGCGCTGGGGGCGGACATCATCATGGTGCTCGACGAATGTGCCCCTCCACACGACCGCCGCTACAATGAACAGGCCATGGCTCGAACCCACGCCTGGGCGGAGCGTTGCCTGTCCGCCAAACATCCGGGCGACCAGGCCCTGTTCGGCATCGTTCAGGGAGGCATCTTCCCTGATCTGCGCCAGGAGTCGGCGCGCTTCCTGGCCTCCCTCCCGTTTCCCGGGATTGCCATCGGAGGGCTGTCGGTCGGGGAGACCAAGGCCGAGATGCACGCCATGCTGGAGGTCGTCATCCCTGAACTTCCCCCCGCCAGGCCGCGCTACCTGATGGGGGTCGGCTCACCGGAGGACCTGGTCGAAGCCGTGGTGCGCGGCATCGACATGTTCGATTGCGTCCTGCCGACCCGGATGGCGCGCAACCACGCCGCCCTCACGCCCCTGGGCCGGCTCAACTTGCACAACGCCCTGTTCGCCGACGACCCGCGGCCGATCGATGAAGCCTGTGACTGCTACGCCTGCCTGCATCACAGCCGTGCCTACCTGCGCCATCTGATGATCGCCCAGGAGATGCTGGCGGCGACGCTGGTCTCCATCCATAACCTGCGGACGCTCGTCCGGCTGACGGAGGAACTGCGCCACGCTATCCTGCAGGGCCGGCTGACAGAGGTTGCGTCCTCCTTCCTGTGGACCTATCGCAAACACCGAGCACCGGAGCGCTGACGATGACCTGGTTGCAGGCAGTCGTCCTCGGAATCGTCCAGGGCCTGACGGAGTTCCTGCCGATCTCGTCCTCGGCCCACCTTGTCCTCGTCCCCTGGCTGCTTGGGTGGACGGTCGAAACCGAGTCTGCCTTCGTCTTCAATGTGCTGGTTCAGCTGGGCACGCTGGTTTCCGTCATCCTGTACTTCCGCAGGGACTTGCTGGCCATGGCACGGGCTATGTGGGCAGGCCTGCGCCGGCGACAGCTATTGACGGATCCGGACTCCCGGCTTGGGTGGATGATCGTGCTGGCGAGCGTTCCGGCCGGGCTGGCCGGGCTCATGCTCAAGGGATTGGTGGAGCAGGCCTTTGCCTCGCCGACCGCGGTGTGCGGTTTCTTGCTGCTCAATGCCGCCATGATGGCCGGGGCCGAGCGCCTCGCTCGGCTGGAGCGCAGCCTGAAGACCGTCACCTCGGCCGACGCGCTGTGGATCGGTGCCGCCCAGGCTCTGGCCCTGTTCCCGGGGATCTCGCGTTCGGGTTCGACGATCTCGGCCGGGATCCTGCGTCGCCTGTTCCGGCCAGAAGCAGCCCGCTTTTCGTTCTTGATGTCGATCCCGGTCATGGTCGCCGCCGGGTTGGTCGCCGGCCTCGACCTGGCCGGCTCCTCGTCGAGTAGCCAACAAATCGGCCCTCTCCTGGCCGGCTTCACCACCGCAGCCATTGTCGGCTACCTGGCGATCGGTTGGCTGCTCGGCTACCTCGCCCGGCGGAGCCTGACGCCCTTCGCCGTGTACTGCGCCGCCGTCGGCCTGGCGGGATTGGTGCTGAGCCTGGTGCGCGGGTAGGCCGGTGCGACTCCCCACGCCGTCCTGGCGCACTTCGGTGCCGCGGATGAGATTGGCGATCCTGGGGTTGGGCGGCCTGGCCCTGCTGGGCGCCTGCGGCCCTGCCACCCCGCCGCCGACGCCCAACCTCCCACCGTGGGTGGCCGTCACACCCGGACTGGAACCCATCGTGCGCAGCTGGGTCGAGGCCTATCGCGACCAGGTCGGTCTCCCACCTTTCGACCTCGCGGTCATGCCGCTCGAAGCCGGGCAGGACAAGCTGCGCCGAGGCCAGGTTGCCTTGCTGTTCGCGGCCGCCGAGCCGCCTGAAGGTTGGTTCGCGACCTCGGTGGGAAAGGAACGGATCGCGGTCGTCGTCAACCCGGACAACCCAGGGCGCGGCTTCAGCCTGCGTGACCTGGAGCGGTTGTTCAGCGGCGAGGCCGTGTCCTGGGCGGACGTCCAGGGCCGGGAAACGCCGGTCCAAATCTATGTTCCGTTTGCCGGGGATGACCTGAGGGCGGCCTTTGCCGAGGAAACGATGCGCGGCCGGCCAATCACACCCAACGCCCGGTTGTTCCTGACGCCGGCCAAGGGCGCGGCCCTGGTTGCGGAAGACAAGGCCGGCCTGGGCATCCTGCCGCAGTCCGCGCTCACCGGCGATGTGCGCTCGGTGCGGGTCGCGGGGGCCCTGCCGGAAGACAGCGGTGGGGCTTATCCCTACCAACTCGAGATCGTTGGCATGGCCCCGAGTGAGCCGACCGGCGGGGTACGCGATTTCCTCGGCTGGCTGCAAGCCTACTTGCAGGACTAGACACCGGCGGGCCCGGCAGCCCGGGCCACCCGTAGCCGGACCCGTTGAACTTGCCTCGGTGGACCGGGATTCCCGTCGCAACCCACCTGGGCATGCCGGCCGTGCTGCCCGCAACCGCGACGCCAGGCGGCGCGAGTCGTTCTACTCTCAGCCCCTGGGCCGGGTCGGGCCCGTCGGCGGTCAAGGCTGCGGCCGCCTCGGAGGAGGCCGGAGCGGCCCGCCGATCACCGGGGTGGGTTCCGGGTGCCCCCCAAAGGGACGTCCAGCCGGGCTAGGTCAGGTGGAGGAAGGGGTTCGAACGGCGCTCGCGGCCGACGGTCGTGGCCGGCCCATGCCCCGAGTAGATCGTGACGTCGTCCGGCAGGGTGAGGACCTGCGACTGGATACTTGAAAGCAAGGCCTCCCAGTTGCCGCCCGGCAAATCCGTCCGCCCCACCCCCTCGGCGAAGATCACGTCTCCGGAGAACAGCAGCCGATCCGCGGCCCAGTAGAACATGACGTGCCCGGGGGTATGTCCAGGCGCGTGTCGAACCTCGAAGGCCCGCCTTCCGAACTGCAACTGCATCCCATGGGAGAGGTCGACCCCGGGCTCAGGCCCGGGGTCGAAGGCCGGGATCCCGAAAAGTCCCGCGCCGCCGTTCAACCGCCAGAGGGCCTGATCCAGCGGGTGCAGGGCGACGGCTGGCGGGCCGGGAGAAAGCCGCACCAGATCCGCCACGCCGCCGAAGTGGTCGAAGTGGGCATGCGTCAGCCAGATCGACGCTAGGCTCCAACCCCGTTCGTCCAGCTGCTGATGGATGTGGGCACCATCCCAGGCAGGGTCGATCACCACCGCCGTTCGGCTCGAAATGTCGCCGACGATGTAGGTGTTGGTTTGCACCGGGCCCAGAGTCAGGCAGAGCACCTGCACCGGTTCCACCGCCGGAGATGCGGCATGCGATTCCACGAATGGCACCTCCCCGTGCGCTGGCCGTTCCGTTCCCCAAGACTGAAGATAACACACCCCCAGGACACTCGCGCCTTTTCCCTGCCCAAGGCCGGTGCTAGACTGGGATAGCTTCCTTGGGAGGACAGAATGGCGCACTACCCCCCTGAACCCTTCCGCATCAAGATGGTCGAGAGCATCCGCCTGCCAAGCCGCGCTGAGCGCCTGGCGGCCCTGCGGGCGGCCGGCTACAACGCCTTCGGCCTGCGGGCCGAGGACATTTACATCGACCTGCTCACCGACTCCGGAACGGGCGCCATGAGCGACCATCAGTGGGGGGCGATGATGATCGGCGATGAGTCCTACGCCGGCGCTCGCTCGTTCTTCCGCCTTCAGGAGAGCATCGAGCAGATCTTCGGCTTCGCCCACTTCGTGCCCACCCATCAGGGCCGGGCAGCGGAAAACATCCTGTGCGCCTTGTTCGCCCGCGACGGATGGTCGGTGCCGTCCAACATGCATTTCGACACCACCCAGGCCAACATCCTGGCCCGGGGGGGCCGTCCGGAGAACTTTTTGATTGACGAAGCCGGCGACCCAGCTTCGCTGCATCCCTTCAAAGGCAACCTCGACGTGGCGAAGCTGGAGACCTTTCTGCAGGACCGAGGATCGTGGGCGGTACCCCTCGGGATGATCACGGTAACCAACAACGGCGCCGGCGGGCAACCGGTGTCCATGGAAAACATCCGGACGGTCAGCGCCATCTACCGGCAGGCCGGGATCCCGTTCTTCATCGACGCCTGCCGCTTCGCCGAGAACGCCTACTTCATCAAGCTGCGTGAACCGGGCTACGCCGACAAATCGGTGCTGGAGATCGCGCAAGAGATGTTCGCTCTGGCAGACGGCGCAACGATGAGCGCCAAGAAGGATGCCATCGTCAACATCGGCGGCATCCTGGCGATGAACGACAGCGACTTGTTCGAGCGCGCCTGCAGTGAACTGATCCTGCGAGAAGGCTTCCCGACCTACGGCGGGCTGGCCGGCCGCGACCTGGACGCCATGGCCATCGGGTTGTGGGAAGGGCTGAACGAGGATTACCTGGCCTACCGCCTCGGTCAGACCGCCTACCTGGCCGAGCGCCTGATCGAAGCCGGGGCGCCGATTGTCCAGCCACCCGGAGGCCACGCCGTATACATTGATGCCGGAGCACTGTTCCCCCACCTGGATCGAGATCAGCTCCCGGGGCAGGCGCTGGTGGTCGAGCTGTACCTGGAGGGGGGAATACGGACCGCCGAGCTGGGCACGATCGCCTTCGCCCATCCGGATCCGGTCACCGGCGAGATGCGCTACCCGCCGCTTGAGCTGGTCCGTCTGGCGCTGCCGCGCCGGATGTACACCCAGGCCCATCTGGATGCTGTGGCGGAAACGGTCCGGCGGATCGTAGAGCGGCGCCAGCAGGTGCCTGGCTACCGGATCGTGCACGAACCGAAGCTGCTGCGGCACTTCACGGCCCGGTTTGAACCGCTCTGACGCCCGTCGGTTCGGGCGGATTGCCCCGCTTCACCCGAGGAATAGCTTTAGCCCGGTCCCCTGAGCACCGCGCCTCCGTTCCTCCAACCTCCCACCGCGGCTGAACCGCTTGGGAGGCGGGCTGGGTATGCTGCCAACCCTGGTCCTGGCTCCCGCACTGTTCTTCGCAAGTGCCGGCACGCTTCGCTGGCCGATGGGCTGGGTGCACGTCTTGCTGCTCCTGACCTTTACCCTCCGCACCCGACACCCAGATCTGCTGGTTGAGCGCGGCGGCTTCATCCAAGCCCAAGCAGTCAAGCGAGGGGATCGCAGCCTGGTCCTGGTGATCGGGCAGGGGGTGCCGGCGGCCGTGGCCGTTGGCGCGAGGTCGGATCATCGGTTCGACTGGCCTCCGGGCCTCCCCGAGACGGTGCAGGTCATAGGACTTGCCTGCGTGGTTGGCGGAACTGCGTTGGGCACCTGGGCGATGCTCAGCAACCGCTGCTTGTCTGCTGTCGTCCGAATCCAGGCTGACTGGGGTCAACAGGTAGTCACCACGGGGCCCTATCGCAGCATGCGTCTTCGTCCTACGCGGGGGGCATCCTCGCCTCCCTTGGGCTGCCGTACCTGTTGGTCGCGGTCTGGGCGTTCCTGCCGGGAGCCGTTGTGATTCTCGTCCTCGCCGGGCGCACGGCGCGAGAAGACCGCGTGCTCATCGATGAACTCCCCGGCTATCACCAGTCCACCCAGGCCACCCGCTACCGCCTGGTTCTCGGCGGGTGGTAGGCTCCCCTTGCGGGGAGGCAAGGATCGGTTAATCTCCCCCCTGGCCAAGTCAAGCACAACCGGATGGGGCGGCGCGCCGCCCCATCCGGTTGTTGTCGATCGAGGTCCGGTCTGCCCGGACCGCGTGCGTTGAGCAGCCCGGGGTATCTATCGCAAGGACCGGCGACACCTCAGGCCCGGGCCGCTTGCTGCCGTTGGATCAAAGGTTCTTGACTACGACCTCTTTCATGCGGACGTTGTTGCCCTCGTCGCTCTCGTCGACATCATCGTCGGTGTCGACCTCGGCCTTGGTGTTAATCGACGAATACCAGCTCGGATAGCCCACGTAGGTGCAGTTCAGGGTCTGATCGTCATCCGGCTCCAGATCGTCGACGTCCCAGCTGCAGGCAGCGGAGGGATAGCTTTCGCCCGGCCACCACTTGACCGTGAAATCTTTGGCGATCTCCCCGCCCTGATTCTTGATCTTGACGCTGACCGACACGGACTGGCTCATAAAGGGAGACTCAGGATCGAGCGTGATGCTCTTGACCACTAGATCGGGTTTGATCGAAGCCGCGGTCACAGCCTTGATCTTCACCCAGAATGAATTGGCAGCGGAAGGACCGATACCGAACAGCACCCCGCCCGGTTCCTTCAGGCGGAAGTTGCCCTGGTAGGTCCCGGAGCTGTTGGGCGCCGTCAGGTCGACGGAGACGTCGACAGTCGAGCCCGGGGCGACGGTGCCGGAGGTCAGCGTCACCGAGTCCGGCGCCCCCATCCGATCCCCGCTGTCGAAGACCAACTTGTAGCCGGAAGTCCAGCTGCAGGTTCCAACGTTCTTCAACCGCCAGGTCTTGGTGAAATTCGTGTTGACCACGACCTGGGTGCTGTCCGGGTAGTTGACGTCGGTCACGAACGAGGCGGCGTTGCATGGGGTGGAGGGGGTTGCGGTCGGCGGCACCGCTGTCGGCGGCGGCGGGGTCGGTGAGGCAAGCACCTCCGTCGGGGGCGGCACCGTCGGGACCAGGGTCGGCGGCACCAGCGTGACCGCCAACTGGGTGAGTTGCAGGGCGGCATCGACCGTGGCGGCGGCGGACGTCGCCACCGGGTCACCCTGGGCAGCCTGGTAGCCGGGGAAGTTGCAGGCAGCCAACAAGAGCATGGCAACCACTAGCAGACTGACGGCAGACATCGAGGGCTTCTTCATCATCCTTCTCCTTTTTGCCAGGGGGGTCCCTTGCGAGGCGACCTCAAGGCTGGCACAGCCGAGCGCAGGCCGGCGCGCTTGGGCGATGCAGGATCTGGGCCGCGGCCGGCGCCACCCGACCGGTTCAGCACGCCGATGATTGTGCCAGAAATCCGCCAAGCGCACCACCGGCCAGGTTTCCCCGGCAGGCCTTGAAGGCTCCAGCTGAGCCGCCATCGAAACCCGCCTCCTCCCGGCGGCAACTCCCCACCCCCCCCGGGCCGGGATCGAGACGGAGGGCAGAGCCGGAGTGCCTTGGCGGGGAGGCCTCCGGCGAAGGGGCATCCGGAGTGAGGCCGGGGATGCCTTGGGGATAAGCATCGACCGCGCCGGATCCCTTGCGGAGGGCTGCCGGCCGGCTGCCACGCCGACGAAGCGAGTGCCCTGCCCCTGACCCTCAAGGTAAGATCGTGCCGATCGGCAGGATGAAGAGCGTCAGCCTCAGCAATAACAGCTTAGTGGCCTTGATCTTCACCCAGAAAGCACCCGAGGCTGCCGGCCCGATGTCGAACACAACTCCGCTCGGATTGCGGATCTTGAAGTAGCCCTGGTACGTTCCTGCCTCGCCCGGGGCCTTGAGGCCCACGGAGACATCGACGGTTTCCCCCAGGGGAACGGCGCCGCCGGTCAAGGTGAGGGAATCGGGCGCCGACCTGCGATCGCCGCTGTCGAAGATCAGCTCGTAGCCCGAGGTCCAGGTGCAGGTCCCGACGTTCTTCAAGCGCCAGGTCTTGGTGAACGAGGCGCCCAGGAACACCTCTGCCTCATCGGAATAGGTGACATCCCTGACGAAGGCCGCAGCCCCGCACGGCTGGAGCGGTCTGGGTCACCGTAGAGGAGGCGTGGGCGTCCTGCTCAGCGAAGCCATGGCCGTCGCACTCTCGGCTGGTGGGGCCGGGTTGTCGCTGATCGGAGGCGGAGTTTCTGATGCGGATTGCGGCGGCGCCTGACTGACGATCGCCTCAGCCTGCCGGCCGCGGCGGTCTGATCGGCCTGCCCGCCTCCGGCTTCTGCATGCAGGTCGCTGTCTTGATTCGCCAGGGTAACGCCCGCGCCGGGATTCTCGGTCAGGCGCTCCCAGCTCGCTTCAAGCCAGGCCTCGTTTCGGGGGCAGGCCGGCTGTCACTCCGTGCTTCGGGCCAGCCAACCTGCGGTTGGAGGCAACTGTACCCGGCGGAGCGAGGCGCCGGTCGCCGGCGGGTATGGTATCCTGTTCGCTCGGTGCCCTGCTCTCGATCTCTCCGGGACCGGCCAATCCAATGACCACCGCAGAATTCAGCCTCCCGCAGTCGGCGCGATCCGACCGGCGATCTCCCTTGCGCTGGATCAGCTGGCATGTCGGGCGCCACGCCTGGCTGGGCGTCGTCCTGCTGGCCGGCGCCTTCGGCAACGCCATCCTGGCGGCGGTGATGTTCATGCTCATCGGCCAGGGCTTGAACGCCGTCCTGCAGTCTCCGCCCGACCTCAGCCTGTTGCTGCGAATCTCCCTGCTGATCGCGGTCTCCCAGGTGATCCGGGGCGGGCTGCAGTTGGCCCGCAACTTCAGCGCCGAGATGATCGGCCAGCGGCTTGAGCGGGAGATCCGCGACGAGCTCTATCTCAGCCTGCTGGGCAAGAGCATGACCTTCCACAGCCTGCAGCCAGTTGGCGACACCATGGCTCGCGCCACCAATGATGTCCGCGAGGTCAACCTGATGTTCAGCCCCGGGCTCAACCTAGTCATCGGCTCGGCCAACTTTCTGCTGGCCCCGCTGCTGTTGGCGCCCCGCTACCATCCTTCGCTCATTCTTGTGCCGGCCCTGTTCATCCTGACCTATGCCCTCTCGCTCTGGCAGTACCTGGCCGAGCTGCGGCCGATCGCCGAGGATTCGCGCTTGGCATTCGGACGCATGAATACCCACTTGGCGGAGGCGCTGGACGGCATCGAGGTCGTCAAGGGGCATGCCCAGGAGGCCGCCGAGGTCGAACGCTTCGGATCCTTTGCCGTCAACTCCCGCAATGCCTTTGTGCGCCAGGGGGATGTTGAGGCTCGCTTCCTGCCCTTGCTGCTGATGGGGGTGGCCGAGGCGGCGGCATTGCTCCAGTCGTTGCTGCTCTTCCAACGGGGTGTGCTCGACGTTGGACAGGTGGTGGGATTCTTCGGCATGATCCAGCTCTTCGGGTTCCCAACTTTCGTTTCGCTGTACGCCTACTCTCAGGTGGCGCTGGGGATGGCCAGCGCCCGCCGGATTCTGGAGCTGATCACCCGCGAGACCGAGCTTGATCGCAACCCCGGCGGGTTGGCCCGCCCAATGCGTGGCGAGATCACCTTCGAGGACGTATCGTACGCCCACCAGGGTCAGCATTCCGGCTTGCAGCAAGTCAGCTTCCATGTGTCGCCGGGCAAGACAATTGCCGTCGTCGGTCAGACTGGTTCGGGTAAGAGCACCCTGATCCGCTTGCTCAACCGCACCCACGACGTCGACCAGGGATCGGTGAAAGTGGATGGCGTGGATGTTCGCCAGTGGGACTTGGAGTCATTGCGCCAACAGATCTCGATCATCGAGCAGGATGTCTTTCTGTTCTCGCGCACGGTGGCTGAGAACATCGCCTTCGGGCGACCCGGCGCGAGCCAGACCGAGATCGAGGCCGCTGCCCGCGGCGCTCAGGCGCACGAGTTTATCGCCGCAATGCCCGAAGGCTATCAGACCGTCGTCGGTGAGCGTGGGGTTACCCTGTCGGGAGGCCAGCGCCAACGGATTGCCCTGGCGCGAGCCTTCCTGACCAACCCCAGCATCCTGGTGCTGGACGATTCGACGTCGTCGATTGACAGCGCCACCGAAGACCAGATCCAGCGGGCGATCTTCCGGGCAGCTGCCGGGCGTACCACCCTCATCATCACCCACCGCCTGTCTCAGATCCGCTGGGCGGATTTGGTCCTGGTGCTGCGCAAGGGCCAGCTGGTGGCCTGCGGTGGACACGCGGATCTGCTGGCCGCCTCCGAGGCCTATCGCCGCATCTTCAGCCCCTCGCTGCGGGAGAACGCGTGAGCTTCTTCGAGGGCCTGGACGCCGAATCCTACGATCGCACCTACCGCGACCGCGAGCTGGCACAGCGGATGCTGGTGTACTTCCGCCCCCACACCCGGGCGCTGGCCCTGTCGGTAGTGATGATCCTGCTGATCTCGCTGGCGGGAGCACTGCTGCCGATCGTGGCCGCCCTGGGTGTGGACGCCATGGCCGCCCAGCGGAGCGGGCCGTGGGTGATCGTGCTGCCGCTGCTCGTGCTGGCGCTGGGCGTCGTGATCTGGGGCGCCAACTGGGTTCGGCGGCGGCTGACCAGCCGGGCCGTCGCCGATGTGATGCTGGCCTTGCGTCGCAACGCCTTCGCCGCCGCCGCCGATCACGATCTGTCCTTCTACGACGACCTCGCTTCGGGCAAGGTCGTCAGCCGTATCACCTCCGACACTTCCGAATTCGCCCAGGTTGTGGTCCTGGTCACCGACCTGCTCAGCGAGATCCTCCAAGCGCTGGTCCTATTTGTCGTGCTGGTGCGCATCGAGCCCAGCCTGATTCCCTGGCTGCTGGCCATGTTGCCGGTCGTGTTCCTGGTGTCCTTGCTCTTTCGGCGCCAGGCTCGGATGGTCACCCGTCAGGGCTTCCGGGCCATGGCCAGCGTCAATGGCCTGGTCAAGGAAGCCGTCAGCGGGATCCTGGTGGCCAAGAACTTCCGCCAGGAAGCGGCCATCTACCAGGAGTTCGACCGGGTGAACCGGCAGAGCTATCGGATCAACCTGCGACGCGGTTTCGTTCTGGCTGTTGTGTTCCCCGTGCTGAACGGCCTCGCCGGCATTGCCGTCGCCATCGTGCTGTACGTTGGCGGGTTATACGCCGCGGCTGGGGCCATCACCGTCGGCGCCTGGTACCTGTTCATCAGCAGCATGGATCGCTTCTGGTTTCCGGTGCTCAATCTGACCGCGTTCTGGAGTCAGGTGCAGGGTGGCCTCTCGGCTGCCGAGCGCATCTTCGCCCTGATTGATGCCGAGCCGGCGGTGGTGCAGCTGGACCAGGTTCCGGTGCCGCCTCTGCGCGGGGAGATCACGTTCGACCAGTTGGATTTCTCATACGGCAAGGGCGTGACCGTGCTTTCGAGCTTCGATCTGCACATCCCCCCCGGCCAGACAGTGGCGCTGGTCGGACACACCGGCGCCGGGAAATCCTCCATCGCCCGCCTGATCGCCCGCTTCTACGAGTACCAGGGCGGGCGGCTGCTGGTGGATGGGCATGACCTGCGCGCCTTTAACCTGCGCGCCTACCGCCGCCAGCTGGGAATCGTGTCC
>JALHUE010000274.1 GCA_022866145.1 Anaerolineales bacterium
GGAGGTCGTTCTGGACGAGCTACTCGAGGGCGCGACGGGGCGGTTCGGGCAGAGGCAGCAGGTGCGCCAGGCGGGTGTCGTAGCGCTCGATGCGCCCGTTCATCTTCAGGTGGTCGAGTTCAGAGTCGGTCACCGGTCGATCGTAGTCGCTCTCCTGAACGGTGAGGAAATCCCCGCTGGCGATGTCCTGGACGCGGCCTTCCCCCCAGTCGACGATCACTTCGCCCGACTTCAGGACATAGATCCACGAGCGCGCGACCGGAATGCCGCCAGGCATGGGGCTCAAGCTCCCTTGGTGGCTAGTGTGCGGTGGGCCGGGGAATCGTGCAATCCCCTCTTGGTTGGATGGATCCTGCAGGGCAGGAGGGCGCGGTCAGGCCTTATGGCCGTTGGTCAGGCTGCCGAAGCTGGTCTGCTTCAGGCGGGCGACCAGGTCCGCCTGGGCCTGGCACCACACGTCGTGCACCGGGCAGTTCTTGCCGAAGACGCAGGCGGTGCGGTCGGGAACGCATTCGTTCAGGGTGATCGGGCCATCGATGGCCTCAATCACCTCCAGCAGGCTGATCTCGCCCGGGGCGCGCGCCAGGGCAACCCCGCCGCGTGCGCCGCGGGACGTCGCCAACACGCCAGCGACTGACAGTTGCGAGACGATCTTCGCCAGGAAGGATGGCGGGATCTTCATGTTCTCGGCGATCCTGCTGGTGGGCGCCCGGCCGTCACCGTTGAGCTCCGCTAAGTACGACACGGCACGCACCGCGTAGTCGGCTTGGCGAGTAATCTGCATAGGTCCTCCTGACCAGGCACCAAACAAGCCCATAAGGACAAGACTTATCTTGTTCGTCCACTAGTGTATGCTGTCGGCCCCGCCAGGGGCAAGTGAGTACTGTCATTCCGGCTGCATGACGAATTGCGACCGATGGAGTCCGTGTATCCGGGCGGCGGCGGGCGCATGGTATGATTCCCCACCGACCAGCCATCGTACACGGGGAGGGTTCGTGAAGAGGATCTGCGTCATCGGCGTCGGCTATGTGGGTCTGGTCACCAGCGCCTGCTTCGGCGATCTGGGGAACCGGGTCACGGCGCTGGATATCGACGAGGAGCGGATCGATGGGCTGAAGAAAGGCCTGATGCCGATCTACGAGCCCGGGCTGGAGGAGTTGGTTGCCCGCAACGCCGGATCCGGCCGGCTGCTGTTCACCACCTCCTACCCGGAGGCCATCCAGGGCGCCGACTTCGTCTTCATCGCCGTCGGCACACCCGAAGGTGTCGATGGCGAAGCCGACCTCAAGCACGTGCGGGCGGTGGCAGAGGCTGTCGCCCGCCACATGAGCGGCCCGCTGGTTGTGGTCAACAAGTCCACCGTGCCGGTAGGAACAGGCGACTGGGTGGCGGACATCATCCGGGCCCACCAGCCGACGCCGATCCCGTTCTCAGTGGTCTCCTGCCCGGAGTTCTTGCGCGAGGGATCGGCGATCTCGGACTTCATGAACCCGGCCCGCACAGTGCTGGGATCGCTCGACCGCGAGGCCGCCGAGAAGGTCGCCCAGTTGCACCTGCCGCTACGGGCGCCGATTGTGATCACCGATCTGCGGACCGCTGAGATGATCAAGTACGCCTCGAATGCCTTCCTGGCGACCAAGATCTCATTCATCAACGAGATCGCCAACATCTGTGAGGCGCTGGGGGCAGACGTCAAGGAAGTGGCCTCCGGCATGGGCTATGATCCGCGCATTGGGCGTCACTTCCTGGACGCCGGGCTCGGATACGGAGGCTCGTGCTTTCCGAAGGATGTCAAGGCGCTGGCCTACATGGCCGCCGAGAAGGGGCGGCATCCGCAGCTGCTGCAGGCAGTGATGGACATCAACGCCGACAGTCGGCGCCAGGTGGTGCGCAAGGTCGCCGATCTGCTGGGGGACCTGCAGGGCAAGGTCATCGGACTGCTCGGCCTGACGTTCAAGCCGAACACGGATGACCTGCGCGAGGCCCCGGCGCTCGAGCTCGCCCAGCGGCTGCTCATGGATGGCGCCACGGTTCGAGCCTATGATCCCGTCGGGATGCCGCGCGCCAGTGGGCTGCTGCCGACGGTGCAGATGGCCAGCGACCCATACGAGATGGCGCGCGGCGCCGATGCGCTGGTTGTGTGCACCGAGTGGAACGAGTTCAAGAACCTCGACCTCGAGCGTGTGCGCGACAGCATGCGGCAGCCGGTCGTGGTCGACGGGCGCAACATCTATGACCCTGAACTGATGCGTTCCTTGGGATTCCGCTACCTGGGATCCGGCCGAGGCATCGCGGCCGACGGCAAGGCCGTAGCGGCGGGTGGCCAGGGGTGAGAACAGCCGCCAAGAACCAGGTCCTGCGCACCCGCCTGCAGAACGGCCTGAAAGTCCGTCTCAAGGAGATCCACACCGCCCCGCTGGTCTCGTGTTGGGTGTGGTACCGCGTCGGCTCGAAGGACGAGCGCCCCGGCCAGACCGGGGCGTCGCATTGGGTCGAGCACATGCAGTTCAAGGGGACGCGCCGCCATTCGGGTGCTGAACTCGAGCGGGTGATCTCGCGCGACGGCGGGTTCTGGAACGCCTTCACTTGGTTGGATTGGACCGCCTATTTCGAGACCATGCCGGCCGACCGCATCGACCTCGCCTTGCGGCTGGAGGCCGATCGAATGCGCACCAGCCTGTTCGACCCCAAGGAGGTCGAGGCGGAGCGGACGGTGATCATGTCCGAGCGCCAGGGGAACGAGAATGAACCCACCTTCCGCCTGGCCGAGGAAATCCAGTCGGCCGCCTTCCGGGTGCATCCGTACCACCACGAGGTCATCGGCGACATGGCCGATCTGGAGTCGATGACCCGCGACGACCTGTACCACCACTACCGCAACTTCTACCGCCCGAACAACGCTGTGCTTGTGGTTGCCGGCGACTTCCAGCGCCGGCCGATGCTCGAGCGGGTGCGCAGGCTGTTCGGATCGATCCCGCCCCGCCAGGTCGAGCGGATGGCCCCCCGCCCGGAACCGGAGCAACACGGGGAACGCCGCCTGACGCTGGAAGGGCCTGGGAAGACCGCCTACCTAGAGGTTGCCTATCATGCGCCGCGCGGCGCAGACGCGGCTTTCTTCCCGCTGGCGGTGCTGGACAGCGCCCTGGCTGGCGCCTCCAGCCTGAACCTGTTTGGGGGCGGCCTCTCGAACAAGACCTCGCGACTGTATCGAGCGCTGGTCGAGCGCGGCCTGGCGGCCTCGGTCAGCGGCGACCTGGCTACGACCATCGATCCATACCTGTACTCGTTTCGCATTACGGTCCGCCCTGAGCACAGCCCGGAGAAGGTGCTGGCCGCCTTCGACCAGGAAATCGACCGCCTGCTGGAGGCACCGATCGCCTCCGCCGAGATCGAGAAGGCTGGCAAGCAGGCTCGGGCGCTGTTTGCCTTTGGCAGCGAGAGCATCACCAACCAGGCCTTCTGGCAGGGCTACAGCGAGATGTTCGCCGACCACATCTGGTTTGAGGACTACCTGGCGCGGATCCAGGCCGTTACGGTCGAACAGGTCGTAACGGTAGCCCAGCAGGTGCTGCGGCAAGCGAACCGGGTCGTCGGGGTGTATCTCCCGAGCGGGGAGGGCGCCGATGCCTCGTAGTACCCCTACCGGCGCGGCGTTAGACGTGCGCTCGTTCCCTGGCCCCGAAACCATCACCCGGCACCCGCTACCGAATGGACCCGTCGTCATGGTGCGGGAGAACTTCTCCAGCCCGTCGGTGGTTATCCTGGGCTATCTGGCAGCCGGGGCGCTGGATGAGACCCCAGAACAGGCGGGGCTGGCGGACCTGACGGCCTCGGCCCTGACGCGGGGGACCGCCCGTCGGACCTTTCGAGAGATCTATGAGACGCTCGAGTCTTCCGGTGCAAGCCTGGGAATCGGCGCCGGAACCCACAACATCAGCTTCCGCGCCAAGGCTCTGGCCGAGGATCTGCCCATGCTGCTGGAGCTGCTTGCCGACGTCCTGCGCCAGCCGGCATTTCCGGAAGCCGAGGTCGATCGGCTGCGCGGGGAGAAACTGACGGGCCTGGCGATTCGGGATCAGGAAACGGCCTCGGTGGCGCAGATGGCCTTCGAGGAGCTCGCCTACCCCGGCCATCCCTACCGGCTGCCGACCGACGGCTACCGACACACGGTCGAGCGCCTTAAAGCCAAGGACCTGAAGCGGTTCCATGCCTCGCATTTCGGACCCCAGGGAATGCTGATCACGGTGGTCGGGGCGGTAGCAGCGGCCACAGCCGCTGATCAGGTACAGGCGCACTTCGGCTCGTGGTCCAACCCGGCTCAACCGCCGCAGCCGCCCCTGCCGCCGGTGAAGCCAATCGAGGGGTTGCAGCGCAAGGACGTTCCGATCCCGGGCAAGAGCCAGTCCGACCTGGTTCTCGGCGCACCCGGCCCCAGCCGGCTGGACCCGGAGTACCTGGCCGCCGCCCTGGGGAACAACGTTCTGGGGGTCTTTGGCCTGATGGGCCGGCTGGGAGACGCCGTGCGCAAGCAGGCCGGCCTGGCCTACCACGCTTCCAGCCACCTGGGCGGCGGGCTCGGCCCGACCCCGTGGCAGATCGAAGCCGGGATTGCACCGGGCAACGTCGAGCGGGCGCTCGACCTCGCCCGCCGCGAGTTGCGCCGCTTCACGACCCGTCGAATCACACCGCAAGAGCTCAGCGACAACCAGGCGAACTTCGTCGGCCGTCTGCCCCTTCAGCTGGAATCGAACGAGGGTGTGGCCTCGGCCTTGATGGCGATCGAACGCTATGAGCTTTCCCTGGATTTCTACCAGCAATACCCCACCCTGATTCGGGAGATCACGGCGGACCAGGTGCTGCACGTCGCGCAGCGCTACCTGCATCCGGATCGGCTGGCGATCGCAGTGGCGGGCAGCCTGGCCACGGACGGGGGCCGGTGATCCGATCGGGGGTGGACATCATCGAGATCGAGCGGGTGGCGCGGGCGATCGAGCGCCACGGGTCTCGCTTCTATTCGAGATTCTTCACCGAGCGGGAGGTGGCGGAGTCGCGCAAGCACCCTCCGGCCCTGGCCGCCAGGTTCGCCGCCAAGGAAGCGGTCGCCAAGGCTTTGGGCACTGGGATCGGCGAGGTGGGCTGGACCGAGATCGAGATCGTCAACGGGCCGAGACGTCAGCCGGAGCTGCGGCTTCATGGCGCCGCCGCTCGTCTGGCCGGCGAGCTGGGCCTTGGGGAGTGGTCTGTCAGCCTGAGCCACACCCATCAACATGCGGTGGCGTTCGCCGTCGCCGCAACATCGGCGCCATCCGGGGGAGACTTCGATGGCTGAAGGCGGGATCACCCCTGGCCAGGCCGCCGAGGCCAGCATCCAGGTGACGGAGGCCCAGTCCGCCAGTCACCTGGGGAGCGGCAGCCTGCAGGTCTTCGCCACCCCGGCCATGATCCTGCTGATCGAGGAAGTCAGCCGCAAGGCGATCGAGCCTGGCCTGCCGCCGGGCCGGACGACTGTCGGAGTTGAGATCCGCGTCCGCCATCTGGCGCCGACTCCGCTCGGCGGCACGGTTCGGGTCCGCTCGGAGGTGACGGCGGTCGAGGGCAATCGTGTGACGTTCCGGGCAGAGGTCTGGGACGAGCTGGAGAAGGTAGGGGAGGGGGACCACACCCGGGCTGTGATCGAACTCGAGCGGTTCCAGCGGCGGGTAGCCGCCAAGTCGGGCACCCGCCGCAGCCCCGCCTAGGCATCCGGCCCGGCTTTGACCGCCGGGGGACGGCGTGGTAGAATTCCCGTACTCCCGCCACGCAGTGGCGGGAGAATTCTGCCCCTCACGGGGCGCATCTCACACGCTTCCAGACCGGTCGGGGCGTGCCGGTGGGCCAGCCGGCTCCCGCCCGGGAAGAAGGAAGCGGAGGGTAAACGCGAAGGAGGTTGACCACCATGGCCGTGATCAGCATGAAGGCGCTTCTGGAGACCGGGGTCCACTTCGGGCATCGCACCCGCAAGTGGAACCCCCGCATGAAGCCGTACATCTTCACCGAGCGCAACGGAATTCACATCATCGATCTTCAGCAGACGCTCGACGCCCTGGAGAAGTCGTATGGCCTGATCCGGGACGCGGTGGCCGCCGGCGGCGCACTCCTCTTCGTCGGCACCAAGCGCCAGGCGCAGGAGACGATCGAAACCGAGGCCGGGCGCTGCAGAATGCCGTACGTCAACCAGCGCTGGTTGGGGGGCACCCTCACCAACTGGCAGACCATCCGCAGCCGGATCGATGAGCTGACGGACCTGGAGCGGCAGCGCGACTCGGGGGAGTTCCAGCAGCTGACCAAGAAGGAAGCGCTACTCAAGAATCGGGAGATCGACCGTCTGCAAACCCGGCTGGGTGGGGTTCGCGAGATGCGCGTTCTGCCGCGACTGCTGTTCATCGTCGATGTTCGCCGCGAAGAGACGGCCATTCACGAGGCCAACCTGCTGCGCATCCCGGTGATCGCGCTCGTCGACACCAATTGCGATCCGACCGGGGTGGACTATGTCATCCCCTCGAACGACGATGCCATTCGGGCCATCAAGCTGATCGCCTCCAAGATCGCTGACGCCGTCCTCGAGGGGCGTGCGTTGCGCAAAGATGACGAGATCGAAGAGGCCGGACCGGCGGCGCTTGACCGACGGCACGAACCCGAACTGGATCTAGCCGACGAGGAGTTGCTCGGCGAAGCGACCCTGGCCAAGCTGCAGAGCGGCGCCTTCGATGAAGGCGAATCCGCCGGCGAGCCGATTGCCGAGGTGACCCCGAAAGCCTCAACGGCCTTGATCGACGAAGAGAAAGCCCAGGCTCCGGCCGAGAGTGACCCGGCGGGAGCGGCCGAGGCCGGTCCGGCGCAGCAGGCCTAGAGAAACCTCATGGCCGTATCTGCAGCCCAGATCAAGGAACTCAGGGAACTCACCGGCGCCGGCGTGTTGGACTGCCGCAAAGCGATCGAGGCCACCGACGGCAACCTCGAGAAGGCGGCCGAACTTCTGCGCGAGCGCGGCCTGGCAGCCGCAGCCAAGCGCGCCGATCGCGAGATGCGCAACGGCGTGGTCGAGCTGTACAGCCACGGCGAAGGCCGGGTGGGGGTGATGGTCGAGGTCAACTGCGAGACCGACTTTGTGGCCCGGACCAAGGAGTTTCGCGCCTTCGCCCACGAGCTCTGCCTGCAGGTGGCCGCCGGCGCCCCGGCTTACGTCGACGTCGGCGATGTCCCGACCGAAATGCTGGAAACCGAGAAGCAGGCGGCGCTGCGGCTGGCGGCCGACGAGGGCAAGCCCGAGTCGGTCATCGAGAAGATCGTGCAGGGGCGCCTGGAGAACTTCTACGAGCAGGCCTGCCTGCTGCGTCAGCCCTATGTGCGCGACGATACCCGCAAGGTTGGCGAACTCCTGCAGGAGATGATCGCCAATACCGGCGAGAACATCTCCGTCCGGCGGATCGCCCGCTGGGCGGTGGGGGAAGCACAATGAGACGACATCGGGCCAACCCAGCGTTGGCCCGATGTGCATTCGGCGTCGATCAGCGTCGGCACGGGGAGGGGGTATGACCGGTCCAGCCTACACACGCATCCTGCTGAAGCTCAGCGGCGAGGCCCTGTCCGGTAAGATGGGAGTTGGGATCGATCCCGACCGGGCGGAGGAAGTTGCGGACAAGATCCGCCAGGTGCTCGATCTAGGGGTGCAGGTCGCCATCGTCCTGGGGGCTGGCAACCTGTGGCGCGGCCGAACCGGGATCGAACGTGGCATGGAACGGGCCACCGCAGACTACATGGGCATGCTGGGCACGGTGATGAATTCGCTGGCGCTGATGGATGCCCTTGAGCGCAGTGGGGTAATCACGCGAGTGATGTCGGCCCTGGAGATGCACGCTGTGGCCGAGCCCTACATCCGACGGCGGGCCATCCGGCACCTCGAGAAAGGGCGGGTCGTGATCCTCGGCGGCGGCACCGGCAACCCATACTTCTCGACCGACACCGCGGCCGCGTTGCGGGCGATGGAGATCGGGGCCGATGTCGTGATCAAGGCCACCAAGGTCGACGGCGTGTACGAAAGTGACCCCGAGATCGACCCCTCCGCCACACGCTTCGACCGTCTGACCTATATTGACGCCCTCAATCGGCGGGTGA
>JALHUE010000275.1 GCA_022866145.1 Anaerolineales bacterium
AGGATCCCCGCGATCCCATCCGCCAGCAGGTGATCCCAACCGCCAGCGAGATGGTGCCGTTCACCGGCATGATGGAGGATTCGCTGGCGGAGGATGCGCACTCACCCGTCCCGGGCCTGGTGCATCGCTATCCCGACCGGGTGCTGATGCTGGTGACGACCCAGTGTGCTTCCTATTGCCGCTACTGCACCCGGTCGCGCATCGTGGGGGATCCCAAGGAACAGTTCTCGCGGGCCGAGTTTGAACTGCAGCTGGACTACCTGCGCAAGACCCCCCAGGTGCGGGACGTGCTGCTATCGGGCGGCGATCCTCTGACCCTGGCTCCCAAGCTGCTGGAGGAATTGCTGCGGCGCCTGCGGGAGATCGAGCACCTCGAGATCATTCGGATCGGTTCGCGCGTCCCGGTGTTCCTTCCGATGCGCGTCGACGAAGAATTCTGCCAGATGCTGGCCAAATACCACCCGCTGTGGATGAACATCCACGTCAACCATCCCCACGAGATCACCTCTGAACTGGCCGAGGCCTGCGACCGGTTGAGCCGCGCCGGCGTCCCGCTCGGCAACCAGTCGGTTCTCCTGGCGGGCGTCAACGACTGCGTCCACCTGCAGCGACAGTTGGTCCACGAACTGGTGCGGATCCGCGTCCGACCGTACTACCTGTACCAGTGCGACCTGGTCGACGGCTCGGGTCAGTTCCGCACCCCTGTCGCCAAAGGCATTGAGATCATGGAGGGCCTTCGGGGACACACTTCCGGCTACGCTATTCCGGCCTATGTGATCGATGCCCCGGGAGGCGGGGGCAAGATCCCGGTGATGCCCAGCTACCAGCTCAGCGCCTCCGACCACAAGGTGGTGCTGCGCAACTTCGAAGGGTTTGTGACGAGCTATGAGGAGCCTCTGGCTTACGCGCCGCATGATTCGGACACCTGCGAGTACTGCCGGGACAAGCGGCCGGAGCCGGGCCAGGCGGGCATGACCGGGCTGCTGGACGGCGAGAGCATGTTCATCACGCCGGAGGGCTTTAGAGATGTGCATGCCCGCGGCGGCGCGACCCACCGCCTCAGGGCAGATGCCGCCAAGTGGCAGCCGCTCGGGATCGGTCCCGGCCTCGACGACGACCCGCCTGCCGACGGGGAGGGGGAGGCGCCGGCCGCCGCGGCCGCCAAATCGCCTGCTCCCGTCCAAGGGCAGTAGCCCGAGTCAGCTCCGTCATCCTTGATGGGCCTCCAGACACGGAGGCCCTTTGCGTTCGGGGAATCCTGGTAGCCCACAGAGGGCGCACGCTGTGCCTGGCAGCGGCGCGGAGACTCCTACACGCAACCGCTCGCAGATCGGGCGATGTGCGCGTAGTCACAAATGCGATGCAGGTGGGTCGGAGCTGATCGAGTTTGGCATCCGCCGGCACCGGCCGGCGAAGGCACGCAAGTCCGGAGGTCCGCCCTGCGGGGCGATGGCCTCGGGGAATTCCCAGCGTGAACGCAGCCCCCGCCACAGAAACGCGCTGGCCGCACAGGGGACGCCCGAGGTCGAGCATTTGGCGAGGGGTGCCTCAGCGCAAGAGGCGCAGGGTTTGTCAACGGTCCCTGCGGCTCCCCCTTCGCTGCCGCCGGTTCTCTAGCCGATGAAGGCGATTCTCCCGGTGGTCGCCGCGGGCCCTCCCGAGAGTCGCGACGATCCTCGCGCCGGTCGAGGACGTCCTCGAGTTCGAGGCTGTCGCCATTCCGATCTTCCCAACGAGCCCACTGGTCCTCTCGGCTGTGGCGGACGTTCTCCCGCCGGTCGTGGCCGTTCTCGGCCCGGCCGCACGCGTTCTCGCCTTGATCAAGGCGATCCTCGATTCGGTCGGGGATGGCAGGCAACTTCTGCTACTACTGCTCGTGGTCCTGTCGGGAGGTGTGCACCGTCGCGAGCCATCCGGCGGGCGAGTCGTGGGTGGCATCCAGCGCAGCCTGATGATCGGTCAGGCACTGCTCAAACGCAGCGGCATCCCGGCCGGCGATCGATAGGCGGTCTCTTAGCGGACGTGTCGTTTCTGGCAGCGGCTGGCCCGGCGCTGGTGGCGTGACCGCCGCCAGTAGTCCGGCGGCCGCAGGCGCGAACAGGGCGAGGATCTTCCAGGCAGCCAGCAGAACCATCTGAGCCTCTAAGCCGCCTAGCAGGGTGCTGAAGAAACGGACACGGAGACGCAGATGAAGTGCATCGATAGTCCGATCGCTGGTCCAGGGTGCTCGAGTGCTGGATCTTGGCCCTCGGGAGGGAGTGGTTCAGGTGCCTCTCGC
>JALHUE010000276.1 GCA_022866145.1 Anaerolineales bacterium
ACTTCTGGCAGGAGATCAAGAGAATCAGGTCCGGGCATTCCGGGGAGTAGGTCGAGCGGGGATCTTCAGCAGCCTAACAACTCGCTGAAGCCGACTCGGCTGGCGGCCGAAAACGCAGTGGTGCTTGGGCTGCTGTCTTCCCATAGAATGAAGGCAGAAAGCTCGAGCCGCCGAGCGGCTTAGCTCGGCTCCGTTAGGCCGCCGGGACACGCGACGCCCGCGAAGGAGAGCACATGAGCATCGCGACAACCGCTCCCCAAGCCCTTCGCCTCCTCTGGAAGGAAGGCGTCTTCCTCAAGCCCAAGGATGTGCGCGCCGTGGAAGCGGAGTTGGAGAAGAGGGGCTACAATTTCGGCGACAAGAACCTCATGATGGCATTGAAGGGTGCCAAGTTCCTCACCAGAAAAGGCAGCAAGGGAAGCTACTCCTACGTACAGAAGCATCCATACGTCGAGGAGGCATCAAGTGGCAGCCGACGCCGACCTAAGAAGACAGCTCGCCGACCTTGAGCGGCGAGTCCGCGTGCTCGAAGGAAAACCATCCAAGCCGAGAACTCAGAAGGACTCGCGAAAGCTAGAGTCCCTTCCCCAGCACATACTCTCGCTGCGCGAAGCAGGCTTCTTCGTACAGCCCAGGATCGCGACTGACGTTCACAAGAAACTCCTGCCGACGTACCATTGCGAGGTTGACCGCGTCAACATGGCCCTCTACCGTTTGGCGTCCCGTAAGGAACTGAGGAAGGCCTCCAAGGTCATCGGCGGCAAGCGGATGCAGGCGTACGTTTGGTAGTCCCTTGAAACCCCAGAAGACACCTACTCTACTGCTGACCTTCTGGCACCAGGGCTTCTTCTCCCAGGAGAGGACTTCCCCTGATGTCATGGCCAGACTCTCATCACTTGGCTCCAACCCGACCTCGTCCGCCCTGAACAATGCTCTTTCCCGAGCATCCTTCCTCTCTAGGCGCGGAAAGACAGGGAAGTACCGTTGGATTCAGAAGCACTCACCATCAGGCGCTGCCCCAAGCGTTGATGTCCTGCCAGATACCCTCATCAAGGCACTTGGACCGGACTTCAAGCAGGAGCTAGCTGATCTTAGGCACAACTATGGCGTCAGCGGCAACTGCACCGCATTCCTCCTCAGGAAGATCCTTGAGAAGCTCCTATTCCTTGCCTTCGCCAAGAATGGCAAGGAGACACTCCTCGAGAAGGAAGGCAGTCTCGTCGGTCTTAAGGCGATGCTCGCCCTCTCCACCACCACAAAGGTCGCAGGGAAGCCGTTCCTTATGAAGAAGACCGCCGACGCAATCGAAGGAATCAAGTTCTTGGGCGACACGGCTGCCCACAACCCAATGGCCAGCGTGGCAATGAAGACAATTGAACCCGTGATGCCTTTCATCATCACCGCCTACTCGGAGTTGGCCTCAAAACTCTAGCCGCGCGGTCAATCTGCAGATCACGCCCCAATACCCGGCGGCCTAACAACTCGCTGAAGCTGACCCGGCGGGCTGGGCCTCAGCTGGTTCTTGTCTAGCCTGCAAACAAGCCGTAGAGTAGGGAGGAGTTGCCTGCTTCCGCCGGGCAGCTTAGCTCGAGGCCGTTGGGCAGCCGTGTGAGGCATTCCATGGCAGAAGTGGACCTCTGGGAAACACGCAGTAAGGCGATCGACTCCATCGCTGGCCCACTCGCCGGAGTCGACCGGCTCATAAGGGCAGAGTTCGCCCTCCTGGACTTGGCAGTCACAGAGTTCAGCCGGCTCTCCGGGAGCGACGTGTTCCCGCGTGTCTGCGGCCTCACGACGGCAAAGGGCCGCGCTCTCCTACAGGCAACCTATAGTCTCATACTTGATGGCCTTGCCCAAGAAGCCGGCGCACTCTTGCGCCCCACCCTCGAAGCATACGAGCTCCTCGTCTACTTCGCGCTCGATAGGGCCAGGGCCGAAGAGGCAGTCGCAGGGACGCTCCCAAGCGCAGGCATCATTGCCAAGCGCATAGGCGGTTCGTTTAGGGGGCTTCGTGAGCACTTCAACACGAACGCCTCGCATATCGCATTCACCCCCTACTCAATGCGCCACCTCGTCGACTACCGAACGGCATCATTGCGAACCAGCCAGCCATTCCTTCCCGGGTTGCTGCGCGTAAACATGGAAGCGCTCTTTGCCATCCTAGCTCTCTTCACTGCGCATTGCGTCCCCGCCCTGGAAAGCGCCGGGTCCGCACAGTCTGCCACGCTAGCCGACGAAGGCGACCGGCTCTGGTCCGAGGGCCGCGCACTCATGGCGCTCGGGTCCACATCTTCCCACTCAGCAACGCAGTCATGACGATCCGGCTGCCCAACAACTCGCTGAAGCCGACTCGGCTGGCGGGCGAAAACGCAATGAAACCTGGCCCGCCCTCTTCCTATAGAATGAAGCAGAAATGCCCGAGCCGCCGAGCGGCTTAGCTCGCGGCCGTTAGGCGTCCCCAAAGACAGGCGCTCCCGCGACAGTGTCTTTCTCATCCGGTCAAAGCACGTCCGCTTTCTCCAGATCCCCGGTTCCACACGAATCACGCCAAATTCCACTTGCGCCTATCCCCAAGTCCGCCCAA
>JALHUE010000277.1 GCA_022866145.1 Anaerolineales bacterium
GGCGCCATCCGGCGAATTCGGCATGGCGGAGATCTCGCTGAAGGCCAGCATCCGACCAGGATCTTCCAGGAAGGCGCGAATGCTCGCGATATGAAGCGACTGCTCGATGGTCGTTTCTGTCCCGTCCGGCGACAGGTAGCAGAGCTCGGTCAGACTGGCACGCTCGGCCAGGCTCAACTGCGCCAGATCCTCCCGCGTCAGGCAGGCAACTGGCGGTAGGTCAGGCGCAGATGCTTGCGGCGCCAAGGCTGACGTCGGAGCCTCAGCCGGGACGGAGCCAGGCGGCGCGGCCGGCGATGTGGCCGACCCGGCCGGCTGGCAGGCGGCCAGCAGCGCACTGAGGCTGATCACTGTGATCAACGCCCGGCGAACCCGCCGTTCCCTGGGAGGCTGATGGAAGTACCGAGACACGGGAGAGGAAACCGCATCTAGGGTGAAAGGGGTTGCACCCCAACTATCACATTTGAGATTCGCTTCACCTTGACTAGCGATCCTCACCGTCCTGCCAGAAATGAACATCGGCAATGTCTCCTGCCGCCGCGTCGTGGGCGGTATTTGTGCGTAGGCATGGCTGTCGCCTCGACGGCTGGCAATCGTACCACCCGCGCAGCGGGCTGGGCGCGCGACTGACAGAGATATCACTCCGCCTGGGAGAGGCCGGTGAGGCCGGCTGCGATCCGCTCGCGCCCGCTGGGGCGCGGCGCGACTCTTCGGCCCGAGGCCCACAGCCGCTCGACCTTTCAGCAAGCTGGGTTGCGCCTGGCGGCCAACCTGCTGCGTGTGTACGCAGGTCAAGGTGAGTTCACCGGCAGGTCCATCACCTTGTACTGCCCTGAGTCATCGGCGGCCACGACAAAGCGGAAGACCGACCGTGGCAGCTGTCCCCCCTGGCCGCAGCAAGGACCGATGGTGAAGGCCGAGCCATCATCGGCGGCGAACTGCACGGCGAAGGCGAAGCCGCCCGGCGCTGTGCCGGGTTCGGCCTTCACAGCCAGAGTCGGCAGACACTGAAAGCCGTTGCGTGTGCAGGCGGCCTCCCACAGATCGACCACATTGTCGGGCGGGATCCCAGGATTCATCTGCCACAGCGGCTCGTACGATCCGCCAAACCAATCGGCGGCCTCGGCGAATTGCCCGTCGTGCAGCCGAGCGAAGAAGGTGACCAGTGCCTCTTCAGCTGCGGCCTCGGCGGAAGCCGACTGTGGCGGCGGGGCGCCCTCCGGCGACACTTTGCACCCAGCCACAAGCCCAGCCAGGGCGAGGGCCCCAGCGAGCGCCCAGAGCCACACGCTCTCCGCAGCCAGCGACGCACGACCCATTCGGTCTCCGACGAGGGCCTGTCGCAGGCGCTGAGAGCTTGTCCGGATCCTGTCGCCCTCCATGGGAATGGCGCGACGCATCAAGCGTGGCGCATGTCGGGCGTAGGCACGGGCGGGCGCGCGGTCGGCACGGACCGCGCCCTGGTCGTGCCTGCATATACGGCCGCGGCTCAACCTCATGGGCCCCTGCTCAAGCGGATGAAGACTCGCCCCCGACTGGCCTGGGCCAGCCGGGCCGGGTCGAGCTGTCCGCTAGCATCCGTCGCGAGCCCAAAGTAGCGGGCGTGCGCTGGCCTGGCGGCCAAGTGACGCTTGAGTTGATGCTCGA
>JALHUE010000278.1 GCA_022866145.1 Anaerolineales bacterium
CGGGCCCTGGCGCGCCTCCGCCTTGTGGGTCGTGGCGATGCTGAGCAGCGCCTGGCAGGCGTGGCACGCCGATGAGGCACCTGCTCGCCGGCCACAGTTTCGGTACAGGCTGGGGATCGAAGCCGGATGCAACCCCAGAATCGACCTCCCCCGGGTCATGGGCAGGGCAGGCCGAGCGGGCGGGGCCTTACAGTTTCCTTAGAGAGCGGCCTGCCTGGTCGGTGCTGCTTGTTCCCCGCAGCAGCCATGGGCTACAATCACCGAGTGAGTAGACTGCGCGACCTTCCTTTGGGCGTTTCATGCCGCTGACACCGGGCACCACACTTCACGAGCGCTACCGGATCGAGAGCATCCTCGGTCAGGGTGGCATGGGCGCCGTCTATCGTGCCATCGACATCAACCTGGGCGTCCCGGTCGCCGTCAAGGAAAACCTGTTCACGACGGAAGAGTACGCCCGCCAATTCTGGCGTGAGGCCACGATCCTGGCCGGGGTCCGGCATGCGCACCTCCCCCGAGTGACCGATCACTTCGTCATCGAAAACGAAGGTCAGTACCTGGTCATGGACTTCATCCAGGGAGAGGACCTGCGCCAGATGCTGGAGCGGGGCGGCCCGATCACCGAACAGCGCCTGCTCCCATGGTTCCTCGAGATCTGCGACGCTCTCGCCTACCTGCACTCGCGGCGGCCGCCGATTGTGCACCGCGATGTGAAACCCGGCAACATCAAGATCAATCCCGATGGGCGGGCACTGCTGGTCGACTTTGGTCTGGCGAAGATCGTGGAAGACAGCGGGTCGACGACGATCGGCGCCAAGGCTATGACCCCGGGGTTCTCGCCGCCTGAGCAGTACGGTACAGGCCGCACCGATCCCAGGAGTGACGTGTACTCCTTGGGCGCCACGATGTATGCCGCCTTGACTCTGGCCATCCCGGAGGACGCGGTCGAGCGCGTCCTCGGGCGAACGAAGCTGACGCCGATCCAGAAGCGCAACTCTCGGGTCAGCACCTCGATGGCCCGGGCGGTCGAGAAAGCGCTGGAGGTCAAGCCCGAGGATCGGTATCCGACAGTTTCGGCCTTCGCCGCTGCCCTGAGTGCGGCCTCCGGCGCCACGCAGCCGGCGGTCTCGGCCAACTACCCCCATCTGGAGAAGACGGTTGTAGCTCCGGTCAGACCGCTCGCCATCGGGACCGACGAGCTGGAGCCACTCGAGGTTCGGCGCCGGCGCTGGCCGTATTTCGTGATCGGCGGGATCGCGCTGGTACTTGTGATTGTCGGCAGCATCCTGGCATTGAGCGATGGCCGGGCGGCGTCGTCTCCGCCGGGGTCATCTTCGACTGGCGCCCCGAACCACACACCGGTAGCTCCGGGTGCGGTCGTGGGGACGCTGGCCGCAGCCTCGACCCCGAGCGGGTTCTTGCCGACTCCAGTCCCTTCGGTGGCCGCGGGGGCTTCGCCCGCCACACTGGCGACTCCGGTCGGCGGCGGTGTCGGACAGATCGCCTTTGCCTCGGCTCGAACCGGCCTGCCGCAACTCTACCTGATGAATGCCGACGGAACCGACGTCAAACAGCTCACCGACATGAAGGAGGGCGCATGTCAGCCGTCCTGGTCGCCCGATGGGGAACGGCTGATGTACATCACGCCCTGCAGGGTGAACCAGGAGTCCTATGCTGGATCCGGAATCGTGATCCTGAGCCTTGCCGACCTGGCGACCCAGGCACTTCCCAGCATTGCCGGCGGCGGGGACTTCGATCCGGCATGGTCCCCCGATGGGCAGCGAGTCGCGTTCACCTCTTTGAGAGAGCAGGACCGTCCGAATGTGTTTGTCATGCAGCTCGACGGAAGCGGCTTGGCGAGCCTGAGCGCTCCGCTGGCGTACGAGAGCCAGGCGGCCTGGTCGCCAACGGGGTCCCAACTGGCGATCTCCTCCAACCGCGTGGGCAACCCAAGAGTGTTCCTGATTCCCGATGTCGGCGGCGAGGCGGAGCGCTATTCCTGGGGCCCCAGTGATGGGGACAGATTTCCGGACTGGTCGAAAGATGGTCAGAATGTCGTGTTCGAGCGGTCGCTGGATGGATTCCCGCGCCTGTTTGTCGCTCGCTATGAAGCGCCGGGCCAGGCGAGCAAGGCGATCTGTCCCGACGGACCGCTCTCGGTCGTGCCGATGGCCGAGCCCCGCTGGTCGCCGGACGGCGGCTGGGTCGCCTTGGAGACCTGGCCCGATGGCAAGAACCACAACATTGCTATCATGACGGCGGGCTGCACCAACTTCACCGAACTCACGACCGATCCGGACCTGGATTTCGACCCCGCCTGGCGTCCATAGCCCGAAGCCGCCCTGCGCTACAGGAAGGGTATCAGGCGGGGCTGGGAACAACGTCCTTGTGGGGCTTTCGCCGCCCGCCGGATAATGAAGCCTGGGGGCGGCGCCAACCGCATCCGCCCAGCGAGCAATCCATCGACAGTGGGGAGAATGCTATGACGGCGAAGATCATCGACGGAAAAGCGATTGCGGATGAGATCCGGGGGGAGATCGGTAAGGGTGTGGAGAAGCTCGTCGGCGGCGGAGGGCCTCGGCCCGGCCTGGCCACGGTCTTGGTCGGCGAGAATCCGGCGTCGCACACCTATGTCAAGATGAAGCGCAAGGCCTGCGCCGACCTGGGGATCGAATCCTTCCCGCACGAGCTCCCAGCCACAGCCACCCAGCAGGAAGTCGAGACGCTCGTCAGGGATCTCAACGCTGATCCCAAGATCCATGGCATCCTCGTGCAACTGCCGCTGCCAGCCGGGCTGGATGAGGAAGCGGTGCTCAAGGCGGTCAGCATTGAGAAGGATGTTGACGGCTTTCACCCCATTAATATCGGACGCCTGGCGCAGAAGGGGCGCGATCCGCTGTTTGTCCCTTGCACCCCAGCCGGCTGCATGATCCTGCTCAAGAAGGCCGGTGCCACGCTGTCGGGGGCACAGGCGGTGGTCGTGGGCCGATCGAACATCGTCGGCATGCCGGCGGCGTTGCTCCTGGTGAAAGAGGATGCTACTGTCACGATCTGCCACTCGCGCACCAAGGACCTACCCGGCGTCTGCCGCCAGGCCGATATCCTGATC